>DNFG01000296.1 GCA_003487005.1 Bryobacterales bacterium | reverse complement strand
CTCGCCGCTCCAGTCCCGCGCCGGATCCCAACCGGGCCGGCCCGCGATCCGGAATTGCGCGAGCAACCGCGATGCGCTCTGCCCGGCCGGGGCAAAACGCCGTCCGGAGCAGTCGATTTCGACGAAAAAGACGCGTTCGGACCACAAAAACGGGCCTGCGGGCGCTTCACAATCGTTGTGCGCCGCGCTCAGCCGGATCGCCTCCGCCCCGCCGTCATCGAGTGTGAAGAAGTAGCGCAGCGCGAAGGTCCCCGGCTGCCGCGCCGGCCAAGCCGAGCGGTTGTGCACCACCGCCGCGATCTCGACGAAATCCGCCCCGCGGGCATTCAGCGCCGCTTCGGCCATGAATTCGTCGCGGGTCCGCAGCGATGGCGCCGGAAACGCCTCGATCGGGTCGCCCCCGCGTTCGGTATGGAGCCGGGCCAAAGCGCCGGTGAAGGCGGCATTGTAGTCCGTGGCCACTTCATTTCCGACAAAATCCGTCCGCCGGTCCTCGTAATCGTCGTTGATGCCAGGTCCGCCCACCAGCGCTCCGTAGAGCGTGTGGGTCGTCTCGACGGGCGTTTGCAGACTGTCGGCCCAGGAGCCATGCGCGGTCCGGTGATGGGGGTTGCGCGGCGGATTCTGGCCAAAGCCGATCACATAGCTCCGCCGGGCCGGATTATCGCCCAGCATATAGTCGATCTGCCGGGCCGCGAATGCCCGGTAGCGCGCGGCGCGGGTCTCATCCCGGCTTCCGGCGTGGAGCCAGTCGCCATAAATGAATGCCAGCAATGCCGTGTTGGCGGCATAGCGGAGCGATCCCCACTGATCCAGCCACGCCAGGCCCCCGGGCGTATAACGGATCCGCGTCCCCTGATAGCCGGTGGTCCAGAAATCGAGCCAGCGTTCGGCGTCGGCGCGGTATTCGGGCTCGCCGGTCAGTTGGGCCATCAATACATAGGCGCCGTAGCTCTTGTCATCCCAGCCGTGGGTCCAGCGGTGGACCTTGACCTCGGTCCCGGCCTCGCGGTTGAGCCGCTGGTAGTGCCCCCGCGCCGCCTCCAGGTAAGCCTCTTCACCTGTCGACCGGTACAGCCACGCGGCGCTCCACGCCAATTCGTCGTCGTAGCCGCTCCACGACCGGTAAAACGCCGCCGCCGCCGTCACGCAGTCCGAATAACGGCCGCGGTACTGGTCCGCGAACCGGTACAGGTCGCGTGCGCGCTCCCGCAATCGCCCGGCATACTTCAAATCCGCTTTGCCGTCCCCGTGACGCTCGAAGACCAGCGCCGAGGCCGCCAGCGCCGCCGCCGTCTCTCCCGCCAGATCCGACCCCGGACACTCCTTCGTGATCCGGAACGCCGGCCGCGGCATCGCCATCACTTCCGCCGGCCCCCACCAGGCATGATCCGCCTGTCCGTCGCCCACCTGCGCCCACAATTCGTCCGGCTTTGCGCTCGCCTTCAGGAAATAGTCATTCACCCAGCGTAAATTGTCCAGAATCGCGTCCATCTGTCCGCTTCTCCGGTAACCCTCCGGATATTCCAGCACCCCCCACGCCAGCAACGTCGCCGACGAAGCCATCGGAAATCCGAATTTGACGTGATCGCCGGCATCATGCCAGCCGCCCGTCAGATCGACGCCCTCGGCTTCCCCATCCCGAAGCCCGGAATCGCCCCGCCAGTCAATCCGGTTGGACGCCGGCAGCGGCCCGGACCGCTGTGCCTCATAGAAAAGAATGGACTTCTGCAGCGCCTCGCCATAGTTGAAGCCGGTCTGTTGGCCCCACAGGCTCGCCGCCATGCAGATCAGGATGAAGTGCACACGAATTCCCACGCCCCCAGCATAGCGGATGCACGGATACGATGAAGTAGTGATTCACCTGAGTTCGGATCAGTGAATCACCCGACACCCGCCCGCCGCCCTCCGGGAACGTATCTTCATGGATATCTGGCACTTTCTGGGTTCGTTCCCTCGAAATCGCCGGAAAATCTCTCCATCCGTCGCCGGAGTGCCCGCATCTGACTTGCAGGTAGAATTGCGGAAGGAAGTCAATCGGCCAATGGCAAGTACCGGCACCACGAAGTCCAAATCCTGGATGAAACCCCTCCTGACCACCGCAGGCCTCTACAATCTGATCTGCGCCCTGTATCTGGTTCTCGCTCCATTCGACCTCTTCGAGCGCTCCGGCGTCGAAGCGCCCAATCTGCCGCTCCTCGTGCAGATGCTTGGTTTGGGCGCCGGGGTTCTCGGTCTGGGCTTCTTGCTGGCGGCCAGTGACCCTCTGCGCCACTGGCCCGTTGTCCTGATGGGTTTCGCCGCCAAACTGGGCTCCGCTCTCGGTTCCGGTCTCGCGGTCTGGCACGGCCAACTGCCGGCCGGATCGCTCTGGCTGGCATTGCTGAACGGCCTGATCTGGTGCCCGCCCCTCGCATTGATCCTCGTCTTCGCCTACCAGTCCTCGCTACGCCAGCGCCGCGTTCTGTCGCCGGAGATCGTCCGGATGGCCCTGCGCCGGAGATCCAACCAGGGCGTCACGCTCGAAGAAATGTCCGCGCTCTCGCCCGTTCTCCTCGTCTTTCTCCGCCATTCCGGCTGCACTTTCTGCCGTGAAGCCCTGGCCGACCTGGCCGCCCGGCGCAAGGAGATCGAGGCACAGGGCGCGCGGCTTACCCTGGTCCACATGGGCAGCGAAGAGCACGGGGCGAAGTTCTTTGCGCGCTATGGCTTGCAGAACGTGCCGCGGGTCAGCGACCCGGAACGCGCCCTCTACCGCGCCTTCGGCCTCCCTCGCGGCAGCCTCGGTGACCTGTTCGGCCCTCGCGTCTGGTGGCGCGGCTTCCAGGCCGCCATTCTGGGCCGCCACGGCGTCGGCCTGCTGAACGGCGACGGGTTCCAGATGCCCGGCGTCTTCCTGCTCTTCCATGGAGAAGTGCTCCGCAGCTACCGCCACCTGAGCGCCGCCGACCGCCCTGATTACCTCGCGCTGGTCACTGGACGCGAGTATGCATCCCCCGAATTCAGCTCCTGACCCGCATTTCCCTCCCTCGAGTCTCCGGCGCGGCGTGGTTCAGTGAGAAGATTGGAAGAGAGTCCGCGGTGCAACCGGAGAACCAGAAGTCGAACCAGGAACGCCGCATCCCGGGCTGTGTCGGCTCGGTCCTCGTGTTCGGCGTGCCCGTCCGCTTCCACTTCACCTTCTGGCTCGTGGTGGTCGCCCTGATTGTTTTCGGCGCGCAGGGCAAGCAGAGCGCCGCCGCCCTCACGCTGTATATCAGCGCCATTTTCGGCTCGGTTCTGCTCCATGAACTCGGCCATGCCCTCGTCGCCCGCCGCTACTCGATCCGCACCCTCGAGATCGTCATGCTTCCCATCGGCGGTCTCGCCCGCCTCGAACGCTCCCCCAGGGCACATGAGGAGATCTGGGTCGCGCTGGCCGGACCCGTGGTCAACCTCGTGCTCGCCGGCCTGCTGTTCGCCTGGCTCTTTCTGACCGGCGCACCCCTGCTGCCCGCCGCCTGGGACGAAATCACGGACGAGAGCCTCCTGCCCATGCTCGCCACCGCCAACCTCATCCTCGCCGGGTTCAACCTGCTCCCCGCCTTCCCCATGGACGGCGGACGCATCCTCCGCAGTCTCCTTTCCCGATTCCGGCCCGAACACGAGGCCACCCGCACCGCCGCCCGGATTGGCATGGGCATGGCCGCCATGATGGGCCTCTATGGCCTGCTGGCCCTCAATCCGTTTGTTATTTTTATCGCTTTCTTCATCTACGTTGGCGCCGTTCAGGAAAGTCTCGCCTCCCAGCAGCAGGTGCTCATCCGCGGCGAGAAGGTCCGTGCCGCCATGATTACCGACTTCCGAACACTGGATCACGGCGCCACCATCCGCGAAGCCGCCAACCTGCTGCTCTCCACCCCGCAGCAGGACTTCCCCGTCATGACCTCCGCCCAGGTCACCGGCCTGCTCACCCGCACCGCCCTGCTCCGGGCCATGGCCACCGAGGGTCCCGATGGTTATGTCGCCGGCGCGATGGACCGCGGCTTCGGCCGCGTCAGTCCCTCCACCGACCTCGCCGACGCGCTCCCCCTGCTTAGCGGTAATAATAGTTGTGCGCTCGTTTTCGACGACGATCGCCTGGTGGGCCTGCTGACAACCGAGAATCTCTCCGAATTTCTCGTACTGCGCGAGATCGGAAATGCCCGGCGGCGGTCCCAAGCGGAGGATTTGTGAGTCAAATTGACGCCATCATTATCGGGGGCGGCCTCGCTGGCCTGTGCTGTGCCCGCCATCTTCACCAGGAGGGTCTCTCCTTCACCCTGCTCGAAGCCTCCGACGGCCCCGGAGGCCGCGTGCGCACCGATGAACTGGACGGCTTTCTGCTCGACCGCGGCTTCCAGGTGCTGCTCACCGCCTACCCCGAAGCCCAGGATGTCCTCGATTACGACGCCCTCGATCTCTGCACCTTCGTCCCCGGCGCCCTCGTCCGCAAGGACGGCCAGTTTTTCCGCATCTCCGACCCCTGGCGCGAGCCCGGTACCTGGTTCCGCAACTTCTTCTCGCCCATCGGATCGATGGCGGACAAATTCCGCCTGTCCCGCCTCCGCTCCCACGTCCTTGGCCGCTCCATCGAGGAACTCTTCGACGCCCCCGAAATGAGCACGAGACAGGCCCTCGATCGCTACAGCTTTTCCCCCAGATTCATCGAGGAGTTCTTTCGCCCCTGGTTTGGCGGCATCCAGCTTGAATCCAAACTCAATGCCTCCAGCCGGATGTTCGAATTCATCTTCCGCATGATGTCCGACGGTGACGTCGCCGTCCCGGCCCGCGGCATGGGCCAGATCCCCGCGCAACTCGCCGCCGCCCTCCCCGAAGGCTCGCTCCGCCTCAATGCCCGCGTCCAGCAGATCGACGGCCGCACCGTCACCCTCACCAGCGGCGAAACCCTCACCGCCCCCAATATCGTCGTGGCCACCGAGGGCCCCGAGTCCAACCGCCTCCTCCGCGTCCGCATGTCCATCCCCTCGCGCTCCGTCACCTGTCTCTATTTCGCGGCTCCCGAAGCGCCCATCGACGAACCCATCCTCGTCCTCGGCGGCAGCGGCCGCGGCCTCATCAACAATCTCGCCGTCATGAGCAATGTCTCCCCCAGCTACGCCCCTCCCGGCCAGCATCTCGTCTGCGTCACCGTCGTCGGCCTGCCTACCCGCGACGAACGCTCGCTGATCACCAATATCAGCGGCCAGTTGAAGCGCTGGTTCGGCTCCTCCGTCACCCGCTGGCGCTTCCTGCGCATGTATCAGATCGAACACGCCCAGCCCGTCGTCGTCCCCCTCGAATGGACCCAGGACAACCGCATCGAACCCGGCCTCTACACCGCCGGCGACTACCGCGCCACCCCCTCCATCCAGGGCGCCATGGAATCCGGCCGCCTCGCCGCCGAGACCCTCCTCCGCGACCTCCGCGGCGAACCCGACCCCGAAACCATCGATCCGCGCAAACGCGTCTCCGCCTCCGGCCGCCGCCTCCGCCTCAAATCCACCACCGGCGAGGAATTCGAAACCGGCGAAGAGCCCGAGTCCGAAAGGGAGATCCCCGATTGACCTTCGACCGGGCTCTGCTCGCCGCCAACCTCGCCCCCGCCCTCTTTCTCACCGGCCTCATCTGGACTATCCAGATCGTGCACTACCCCCTGTTCGACCGCGTCGGCCCCACCACCTTTCCCGCCTACGAATCCGCTCACACCGCCCGCATCACCCCCCTCGCCGGCCCCCTCATGCTCGTCGA
>DNFG01000458.1:3830-3997 GCA_003487005.1 Bryobacterales bacterium | reverse complement strand
CTGCACAATGTGCTGAATCAGGTACAACGTCGTCGATTCATTCGCCCCGATCACCAGGCGCCCCGCCGCCATGTCCCGCAACTCCGCCAGTGCGTTTTCCAGGTCCCGCTCCAGGTTCTCGAACCGCCGGCAGTACTCCACCACGATCCGCCCCGCGTCCGTCAACA
>DNFG01000458.1:0-3493 GCA_003487005.1 Bryobacterales bacterium | reverse complement strand
AGAGCAGACGCCCCCCGAGGTCCGCCTCCAGCCTCTGCACCGCGAGCGAAATCGCCGGCTGTGTCCGCAACAGCTTCTCCCCGGCCCGCGAGAAACTCCGCTCCGTCGCCACCGTCAGAAACACCTTCAAGGGATACAGTTCCATCTCGCCTCCACGCGAATCTTGACCTCGCTGATACAAACGCTGATCCGTATTTACAGAGTTTATAGCATACGCACTTATTATGCCAGTCGCCTGAATTATAAATTTGCCAAATCTGGAGCTCCATGCTGAGATAGTCATGAGCGGTTCTGAAAGCGTCCCGGAGACACAGGCCGGACGCCAACAGGCCGAACAAATCAGGATTCGCGGACGCTCAATACATGGCAGAGCCGAACGACAAGCAGCGCGTATATATTTTTGACACCACTCTCCGGGATGGCGAACAGTCCCCCGGATGCAGCATGACGGTCCCGGAAAAGCTCCGGATGGCCGAAAAGCTGGTGGATCTCGGCGTCGATATCATGGAAGCCGGGTTCCCCATCGCCTCTGAGGGTGATTTCGAGGCAGTTCGCACAATCAGTCGCGAAATGCCCGAAGTGCGTGTGGCCGCACTGGCCCGCGCCACCCGAGTGGATGTCGAACGCGCCGCTGAGGCCTTGAAACCATGCCGGCGCCCGCGAATCCATACTTTCATTGCCACCAGCGATATTCATCTTACTTACAAACTGAAGAAATCGCGGCAACAAGTGATCGACGACGCGGTGGCGGCCGTCCGCCTCGCTCGCCAGTACGCCGACGATGTCGAATTCTCAGCTGAGGACGCCACCCGAACGGACCCCGATTACCTCGAACAGGTCTCGCTCGCCGTGGTGGAAGCAGGGGCCACCACCGTCAACCTGCCCGACACCGTCGGCTACTCGATCCCCCATGAACACGCCCGTCTGATCGGCCGGATCGCCCGCGTGCTCGGCGACCGCGCCATCGTCAGCGTCCACTGTCATGATGACCTCGGCCTCGCCACGGCCAATTCCCTCGCCGCCGTCATGGCCGGCGCCCGCCAGATCGAGTGCACCATCAACGGCATCGGTGAACGCGCCGGCAACTGCGCCCTCGAGGAAGTCGTCGTCGCCATGAAAGTGCGCCACGACCAGCTCCCCTGCTACACCGAAATCGTCACGGAACACCTCTTCCCCGCCAGCCAGTTGCTCACCAGCATCATCACCTTCGGGCCCCAGCCCAATAAAGCCCTCGTCGGAGCCAACGCCTTCGCCCACGAAGCCGGCATCCACCAGGACGGCTACCTGAAGAACAAGAGCACCTACGAAATCATCGACCCGCTCAGCGTCGGCGTCCCCGAAGGCCGCCTCGTCCTCGGCAAACACAGCGGCCGGCATGCCCTCAAGTCCAAGTGCAGCCACCTCGGCCACGAACTTTCCAAGGACGAACTCGATGCCGTCTACAGCGGTTTCATCGCCATCGCCGACCGCAAGAAAGGCGTCACCGATCAGGAAATCCTCGCCCTGATCACCGCCATGAAGGCCGGCGAGAATAACATCAAGCGCGATGCCGCCATTGCCGGCGACTGAGCCCCCAGAATTACCAACATGCAACTGAATGTCCTTGTCCTGCCTGGTGACGGCATCGGTACCGAGGTCACCCGGGAAGCCGTGCGCGTCCTCGAACGCGTCGCTTCGCGTTTCTCCCACTCGCTGAAACTCACCGGGGGCCTCCTCGGCGGCGTCGCGATTCACAAGACCGGCACCCCGTTCCCCGACGCCACCGCCGCGCTCGCCCAGGACGCCGATGCCACCCTGCTCGGCGCCGTCGGCCTCCCCGAGTTCGATAACGCGCCGCCCTCCCAGCGCCCCGAACGCGGACTCCTCGGCATTCGCGCCGCCCTCGGCGTCTATGCCAACCTCCGGCCCGTTCGCACCTACGCCGCCCTGATCGACTCGTCGCCGCTCAAGAACCACCTTGTCGAAGGCACCGACATGATCATCGTCCGCGAACTGACGGGCGGCATCTACTACGGCACCCCGCGCGGCATCGAAGGCGACTCGGCCGTCAACACGATGGCTTACTCGCGCCCCGAAATCGACCGGATTGCCAGGATGGCCTTCGAACTCGCCTCCAAACGCCGCAAAAAGGTCGCTTCGGTCGATAAATCGAACGTTCTCGAATGCAGCCAGCTTTGGCGCAAGGTCGTCACCGAGGTCGCCGCCGATTACCCGGACGTCGAACTCGAGCACATCCTCGTCGACAACTGCGCCATGCAACTCGTGCTGAATCCCCGCCGCTTCGACGTTGTCGTCACCGAGAACATGTTCGGCGACATCCTGAGCGATGAAGGCGCCGTCCTCGCCGGGTCCATCGGCATGTTGCCGTCGGCCTCGATCGGCGGCAAGAAGCCTTCGGGCGCCTGGGTCGGCCTTTACGAACCAGTCCACGGCTCCGCCCCCGACATCGCCGGCCAGAACAAGGCCAACCCGCTCGGCGCCATCGGCAGCGTCGCCGCCATGCTCGAATACAGCTTCGGCCTGCTCGATGAAGCCAAAGCGGTCACCGCGGCCATGGAAACCGTCCTGAATTCCGGCCGCGTCACCGCCGACCTGAAACCCGCCGGCCCCCCCGCCACCACCGAACAGGTCGGCCAGGCGGTCTGCGACGCGATTTAGCCCCCCGGGGACCGTCACGAGCCTCGCCCGTCAGGGCGAGGTAGAGCGGCTCGAACACGATGGACCACGAAATCAAAATCGAGAAAGCCGGAGACAATTGGTTCGCCCACGTCCCTGAGTTACCCGGCTGCATGGCCACCGGAGATACCATCGAAGAAGTGCACCGGAATATCCGGACCGCGATCCCCAGTCATCTGGAAGCGCTCCGGGAGATCGAAGAAGAAGCCGAAAAGCAATGACCCAGCCCCGCACCATCATCCAGAAACTCTGGGACGCCCATGTCGTCGCCGAACCCGAGGGCGCGCCCGCGCTCCTGTTCATTGACCTCCACCTCGTCCATGAAGTCACTTCGCCCCAGGCCTTCGCCGGCCTCCGCGCGCGCGGCCTCAAAGTCCGCCGGCCCGACCTGACCCTCGGCACCTGCGACCACTCCACGCCCACCACCCCGCGCGACCTGCCCATCATCGACCCCATCGCCCGCGCCCAGGTCGAGCAGTTCGAGAAAAACTGCACCGAATTCGGCATCCCCCACTTCGGCTTCCAGAGCGAACGCCAGGGCATCGTCCACGTCATCGGCCCCGAAAACGGCGTCACCCAACCCGGCATGACCGTCGTTTGCGGCGACTCCCACACCGCCACCCACGGCGCGTTCGGCGCCCTCGCCTTCGGCATCGGCACCAGTGAAGTCGAAATGGTGCTGGCCACCCAGTGCCTGCCCCAGCGCAAGTCCAAATCGTTCGCCGTCCACGTCAACGGCGCCCTCCCGCCCGGCGTCACCGCCAAGGACATCATCCTCGCGCTGATTTCGCGCATCGGCGTCGGCGGCGGCACCGGT
>DNFG01000136.1 GCA_003487005.1 Bryobacterales bacterium | reverse complement strand
ATCACCGGGTGGTGGAGCGGATTCTGGAGGAGGCGGGGGTCCATCTGCTGCACAACCGGGCGATGGAGGTGGAGGTGCGCGGGGCGCGGTGGACGATGGCGGGCGTGGGGGACTGGTGGTCGGAGGAGGTGGACGCGGAACGGGCGTTCCGGGGGGTGAAGGCGGACGGCCGGGTGATCGCGCTGAGTCACAATCCGGACGCGAAGGAGGCGCTGGGGGGGTATGCCTGGGATTTGATGTTGTGCGGGCACACGCACGGGGGGCAGGTGGTGATTCCGTTCGTGGGGCCGCATTACGCGCCGGTGCGGGACAAGCGGTTCGTGGCGGGGTTGTGCGACTGGAACGGGCGTCCGATCTATGTTTCGCGAGGCGTGGGGCATTTCGCCAGTGTGCGGTTCCGGTGCCGTCCGGAGGCGACGGTGCTGGAGGTGAAGGCGGGCGGGGAGGCTCGCACCGGACCGTGGGGCGTGGTAGACTCCCTCAATGGTTGAAAGCGGGCGCGGGATGCGGCACGCCTTCGTGGTGCGGTTGACGCACTGGGTGACGTTTGTGTGCTTTGTGGCGCTGCTGGTGAGCGGGGTGCAACTGGTGATCTCGCATCCGCGGTTTTATTGGGGTGAAACCGGGAATGTGCTGACTCCGGCGCTGTTTCAGCTGCCGATTCCGTCGTCTCGCGCTTCCGTGTCCACCGGTTATGGCTATGTGCTCCCGGACCAGAACGGGTGGAGCCGGGCGCTGCATTTTCAGGCGGCGTGGCTGGTGGTGTTTACGGGGCTTCTTTACGTGGGTGTGGGATTGTGGACGCGGCATTTTGGGAGAAATCTGCTGCCGCGCGCGGGGGAATTTCGCGTTGGGGCGCTGTGGAGCACGGTTGCATCGCATTTACGGTTGAAGCCGGGGGGAGAGGATGGCGGGGCGGAGAGCTACAACGTGTTGCAGCGGATGGCTTACCTGGGCGTGGTTTTCTTTCTTTTTCCGCTGATGATCTGGACGGGCCTGGCGATGTCGCCGTCCTTTGTGGCGGGATTTCCGGCGGTGGTGGAAGCGCTGGGCGGGCATCAGTCGGCGCGGACGATTCATTTCTTCACGACGGTGACGCTGGTGGGGTTCGTGGCGGTGCACCTGGTGATGGTGGCGGTGGCGGGATTTGGGCCGCGGGTGAAGGCGATGATCACAGGACATTCAGAGCCGGCAAGGAGGGACCCATGAGCCGAATTTCGAGGCGAAAGTGGCTGGTTGGGGGTGTTTCGGGCGTGGTTGGGGTGGCGGGCGTGGCGGCGGCGGGGGACGCCGCGCGGCGGCACGGGTTGATGCCGCCGGACGCGGGCCTGCGCTTCGGGACAGGGGCGGCGTTGACGTACGCGGCACAGCGGACGCTGACGGGAGAGAGCAGGGCGCGGGAGTTCAGGCGCGAGCAGATCTCGGCGAAACCTTTCGCGAATCCGTCGCAGATGAAAGAGGAGGCGTACGCGCGGTCGAGGGAGAAGGGATTCGCGGACTGGCAGTTGCAGGTGGAGGGGATGGTGGCGCGGCCGGGAGCGATCTCCTTGGCGGAATTGAAGGAGATTCCGGCCCGGAGCCAGATTACGCAACTGGTGTGCGAGGAGGGCTGGTCGTACATCGCGGAGTGGACGGGGGCGCCGCTGGCGGCGGTGCTGGAGCAGGCGGGGGCACTGCCGGACGCTCGATATGTCGTGTACTACTCGATGGAAAAGGACTGGTGGGACAGCATCGACATGGCCGATGCGCTGCATCCGCAAACGATCCTGGCCCACGGGATGAATGGCGGCGCGATGCCGGCGGAGTTTGGCGGGCCGCTGCGGATGCGGGTTCCGAGGCAACTGGGCTACAAGAGCGTGAAGTTCATCAACCGCCTGCTGGTAACGGACCGGATCGAGAAGGTGGGCAACGGACTGGGGTCCTCGGGGCCGGATTACGGCTATTCCTGGTACGCGGGCATTTGAGGGGGCGAGGTTGCGCTAGTATTGCGTTCATGATGAAGCAACTGTGTGTGTTCGTGCTGGCCGCGGCGGCGGCGTTTGGTCAGGCGGGGGGCGGCGAAGCGGATGCCGCCAAGATGAGGGCGGATCTGGAGAGGGCGCAGCGGACGCTGCAGGATTGGGCGAATCTGGGGCGGTATGCCGCGGACAATGCGAAAGTGGCGGCGCCGGCGGCGGGCGAGGAGCGGGTGGTGTTCATGGGGGACTCGATCACGGACGCGTGGGGGCGGCGGTATGGGAAGTTTTTCGAGGGGAAAGGGTATATCAACCGGGGAATCAGCGGGCAGACCACTCCGCAGATGCTGATTCGGTTCCGGCCGGACGTGCTGGCGCACAAGCCGAAAGCGGTGGTTTTTCTGGCGGGAACGAATGATATCGCGGGGAATACGGGGCCAATGACGCTGGAGCAGATTCAGGGGAATTTGCAGTCAATGGCGGAACTGGCGAAGGCGAACGGGATCCGGGTGGTGCTGGGATCGGTGTTGCCGGTTTGTGATTATATCCGGGTACAGACGGAGCGGCGGCCGATGGAAAAGATCAAGGCATTGAATGAATGGCTGAAGAAATACGCGGCGGAATCGGGGGCGGTTTATCTGGATTATTATTCAGCCATGCTGGACGAGGCCGGGTTTTTGAAGAAGGAATTGACCTACGACGGGCTGCATCCGAATGAAGCGGGTTACGCGGTGATGGAACCGCTGGCGGCGCGGGCGATCGCGGAGGCGCTGCGGTAGCGGACGCGTTCAGGCGGCGGACCGGGTGAATTCGACGAAGGCCTGCAACTTGGCGGCTGCGGCGCCGGAGTCGATCGTCCCGGCGGCGAGGGCCATGGCTTCGGGGATGGCGGAGGCGCGTCCGGCGGCCATGAGGGCGGCGGCGGAGTTGACGAGGACGATGTCGCGATGGGGGCCGGGAACTCCGGCGAGGACATCGCGGGCGATGGCGGCGTTTTGTTCGAGGTCGCCGCCGCGGAGGGAGATCGGAAGAGCCGTGTGGGGGAA
>DNFG01000358.1 GCA_003487005.1 Bryobacterales bacterium | reverse complement strand
CACCGGCACCCGCCCGGGCCAACTCCAGATCATCGGGGCCTGCACGACCTCTTCGAACAGGCATCCGGATTCGGTCGCGCGACCGTCGCTCCAGAGGCCGTGGCGGCCCAGCAGCATGCCGTTCGTGGAGGCGAAGATGAAGAGGGTATTGTCGAAGAAGCCCTTCTGCATCAACTTCTTGCGGACAGCGGCCACCTCGGCGTCGAGCCGTGAAATCGCGGCGGCGGCGGCGCGGAAACTGCCCTGGAGGTCGTCAAACTTCTCCTTCAGATGGGCCGCGTTCGGCGCCCCCTGCATCAAGCCCTGCTGCTCGAACTTGACGGCGGCGTACTGGGCGGCGAATTCGCCCGCCGGGCCGTTCGCCCCGGCGAGAGAGACGGTCAGAAAGAACGGCGCGCCGGCCGCCTGCTGGTCGATAAACCCATTCGCTTCATTGACTTCCGAGAACGTCCCGGCGCGGTAGCCCGCCCCGCTCAGCCGTTCGGCCAACCCCTGGCCGCCCTTCAGCGAGCCCGTCAGCAGCACCTGGCGGTTCTGAGCCGCCACGGGCACCGTCGCGAGATTGTTGGTGAACCGGGTCCCGGCACGGGCCAGCAGATCGAGGTTGGGCGTCCGGATCTCTTTGTTTCCATAGCAGCTTAGCGCCCAAGCCGGGACGTCCTCGGCCAGAATCAGGGCGATATTCGGGCGGGCGGGCGCGGGCGCCCCCTTGCGCTGCGCCAGCAGCGCCGCCGGAGCGGCAGCCAGGAAAGAACGGCGGGACCAGATCATAAAACTCCTTGAAAATCGCTAAAGAACGTCGGCAAAGCCGCGTTTGAGGTGGCGAAACACGAGTCCACCAATGAAGAAGACGGCGATTGCCGAGGCAGCGAGGACGGCGACTTCGCCCCAATTGGGCAATTCGTACATCAGCAGGCGCTGCCGGTAGCCCTTGACGACGTAAGCGACGGGGTTCCACTGGACCAGAAAGCGCGCGCCTTCGGGAAAGTGGGTTTCGTCGATGAAGATGGGGGTCAACCAGAACCAGCCGGTCATAATGACGACGACGAACTGGGCGGTATCGCGCAAATAGACTTGCAGGCTCGCGAAAATCCACGCGACACCGATCGCGAAGATGCCCAACAGCGCGGTATAGAGCGGCAAAAACAGGATCAAAACGCTGAAATGGCCCTTCAGCAGGAACACCACGACGGCGGTGAGGGCGACTGCGATGGCGTGACTGGTCAGCGACGACAGATAGATGGTGACAGGGAGGATCTCGCTGGGGAAGACGGTCTTGGTGATCAGACTGGACTGCTCGAGCAGCGAAACCGACGAGCGCTGGACGGTGTCCTGAAAGAGAAGCCAGGGCAGGTAGCCGCAGAACAGGTACAGCGTGTAGCTATCGCCCGCCCCCGGCGGCGGCGGGACTTTGAGGCAGTACTGGAAGACGAAGACCCAACTGACGAGGAGCACGAGGGGGTGGATCATGGTCCAAAGCCAGCCTGCCGCCGAGCCGACGAAGCGGGTCTCGAAATCGCGGCGGACGAGTTCGTAGATGAGCGAGCGGCGGTCGTGCAGCACGCGCACGAACTTGGCGCCGGGCAGGTTGAGCACCGTTTTTTCGGCCAGAGTCGGGGTCAAACCTCAATTATAGAGGACCGGCGGCGCGACGAAGCGGGTTCAGGACACCGGCATCCATAATGAGGTATATTGATTTCATGCCTGACGGCTACCTGCCCATTTTCATCTTCCTGCCGCTTGCGCTGGCGTTTCCTCTGGTTCTGCTTTGGGCGGCGCGTTTCGTGCGGCCGGCGATCGCGAATCAGGCCAAGACGGAGGCGTACGAATGTGGCATCGAGGCCGCCTCGAACGCCCGCGGGCGCTATACCGTCCGTTTCTACATCATCGCGATTCTGTTCGTGATTTTCGACGTGGAAACGATCTTCCTGTTCCCGTGGGCGGTCCGCTACAATGCGCTGGGCTGGTTCGGGGTGGCGGAAGTGGCCGTGTTCCTGGGCATTCTGGTGGTGGGCTACGTGTGGGCTTACAAGAAGGGCGCGCTCGAGTGGGTGTGACGCCCGCGCCATGACCGAACGCCTGTATTACACCGACAGTTACCTCCCGGCATTCGACGCGACGCTGCTTGAAGCGCGCGGCGATGTTGTTTATCTCGACCGGACGGCTTTCTACCCGACTTCGGGCGGGCAGTTATTCGATGTGGGCACGCTGAATGGCACGCGGGTCCGCGAGGTGACGGAGGAGGAAGACGGACGGATCGCGCATCATCTGGAGTCCCCGCTGGCGCCTGGGCCCGTTCACGGCGAGATCGACTGGCCCCGGCGGTTCGATTTCATGCAGCAGCACACGGGCCAACATTTGCTTTCAGCGGTTTTCGAGGCGTTGTCCGGGTTTGCGACGGTCAGTGTGCATTTCGGGGAGGAGTCGGCGACGGTGGATCTGGCAACTCCGGCTTTGACGCCCGAACAGCAGCGGGCGGTGGAACTGCGCGCGAATGAAATCGTTTGGGAAAACCGGCCGGTGACGGTGGAGTTCGTGGATGCCGCGGAAGCCTCGGGACTCCGGAAAGCCTCCGAACGCGAGGGGACGCTCCGGATTGTGACGATTGCGGACCTCGACCGGAGCGCCTGTGGCGGCACGCATGTCCGGGCGACGGGCGAAATCGGCCCCATTGTGCTGCGCCGCCTGGACAAGATTCGCGGCAATGTCCGGGTGGAGTTTCTGTGCGGACGCCGGGCGCTGGAACGGCTTCGGGCCGATTCGAGCGCGCTGGCCGAGACGGCGCGCTGTTTTTCATCGACGGTGGACGAAGTCCCGGCGCTGGTGGCGACGCTGCAGAATGACTCGAAGGAGTCGGCGAAACGGCTTCGGAAACTGGCGTCGGACCTGGCGGGCTACCGGGGCCGCGAACTGTATGCCGCGACGACGCCGGGCACTTCGGGACGGCGGGTGATGATCGACCGGTGCGCTGCCGGGGCGCTGGACGACGAGACGCGGGCGCTGGCGAACGCCTACATTGCGGGGCCGGGGGCGGTGTTCGTGGCGGTTTTGGACGATCCGCCGTCGCTGCTGCTGGCGGCGAGCGAGGACACGGGCCTGAATGCCGGCGCCATGCTGAAGGAACTGCTGGCCGGGTTCGAGGGCCGGGGCGGGGGGACGCCGCGTCTGGCGCAGGGGAGTCTGCCGTCGCGGGAGGCGCTGGAGGGGTTGGTGGGGCGGTTGGCGGGGTTGTAGTGCCGACAGCAGCGGGGGAGGATGCCTTTGGCGGCGGTTAGTGGGTCAGTTTGAGTGTCGAGCAACCTGACCCGAAAAAGTGGATGCCTCACGCAGGAAGGGTGGATGACCGCTAAAGCAAACCAGGCCCAGGCCAGGGCAAACGCTGAGACAATCGTGGCGATGGTTGATTTGTGAGACCTACGCGTATAAACTCACGTCTACATACCTAGCGGCAATTGAGTGCCAACAAGCCGAGGAGACTGACATGAGCGACAAGTTACTGTTCCTAATCGAACAGGCTCGCCGATACCGTATGACGTCAGACGAGCGCGAGGAGCAGGTACGCAGCTTTGCATTCGGGAACACCCATCTGGAGAATGACAGCATCACGATGGACGATATCAACGATGCGTTCGGCGAGATGTCAAGCGCTGTGGCAGCCGCCACGCAGGATGATAACATCCAGTCGTGAACCCGCTTGCCGTCGTCCCCAAGGGGCCGGTCTATCACGATGCTGATGACAAGAAGCGCCTGGAGAGCCGGAATGGCATCATCCAGGCGCAGTAAGTTTTTCACTGCATCGAAGAGTGGGGGCCGGAATCAATTCTTACGCCTGAAATACTCAAAGAAGCACAACGGTTAGCCGTTAACCAGATCTACCGTTGCGCTGGGCAGTTCCGAGACGGGGAAGTACGGATCGCGAACGTTGCTCACGATCCACCAAGCCATGCGAAAGTCCCCGAACTGGTCGCTGAGATGTGTGATTATGTCAACAGTAGCCAGAACCGTCTACCCGTCCATTTGGCGTCGTATGTTATGTGGCGGCTTAATTGGATCCATCCGTTCTTCGGGGGCAATGGAAGGACAGCGCGTTCGATCGCATATCTCGTATTGTGCGCTGGGCTTGGCTTCCGGCTGCCGGGAGCGAAGACCATCCCTGAGTTGATCGTCGAAGACAGGTCGCCGTACTACGATGCACTACGCGAGGCAGACCGGGCGTATGCCGCAGGGAGGCTAGACTTGTCAGCAATGGAAGAGCTCATGTCCAGCCTCCTGGCGGCGCAACTGGTTGATCTTTACACAAAAGCCACGGGCAGGGGGCCGGTATAGCACGGAGGGGCACCGTGGCCCACACATCCATGCCGGCGTTGATGCCGCTCAATTGCCGTCATCCCCGCGCCTAAACCGTTAGCTTCTATTGAGAACCAAACTGACCCACGACTTGGCGGCGAGGGCTTAGCGGGGGAGGATTCCTTTGGCGGTGAGGGCTTCGCGGGTGAGGGTGATTCGTTCGGGGAGGTCGGCGGGGGCGCGGACGAGGATGTTGGTGGCGAAGAACCAGGTGTCGTTGGGGGTTTCGACGATGCCGACATACCAGCCGGTTTGGGGGTCGCGGCCGCTCCATCCGGTTTTGGCGCGGAGGGTGTAGCCGGGGCCGGAACCGGCGACCATGATGGCGGCGAGGGTGTCGTAGGCGTGGCGGCTGAAGGGGAATTCGCGGCGGTGGAGTTTGCGGAGGAAGTCGATTTGCTCGTGGGCGCTGAGGGTGAGCGAGCCATCGAGCCAGAAGTTTTCGACGTCGAAGGGTTCGGTCAGGCGGCCGTAGGTCATCTGGCGGAGGTGGTGGCGGTAGCGATCGGCGCCGACGCGACGGGCGATGATCCGGTAGCACCAGACGCAGGAGACGCGGAAGGCGCTGCGGAGGGTCTGGTCGCGATTGTGGTCGGGGAATTCGTGGCGGACGCCGTCCCAGGCGAAGGGTGAGTTTTCGTTCTCGACGGCGCGCTCTTCGAGTCCGATCAGGGTGTTGGGGATTTTGAAGGTGGAGGCGGCGATGAAGCGCTGGCGGGCGCGGGGGGCGTTGTGGATGAAGGTCTGGTTGGATTTGAGGGAGGTCAGGACCATGGTGCCGGTCAGGCCGCGCCGGGTGAAGGGGGCGGCGAGGGCCGGGTCCTCGGCGGGAAACGCGAGGGGGGCGAGCAGGAGAGGGAGGAGCAGGAGGCGCATCGGGGCGATTTCACTGTAGCATCCGGGAGGGGGCGGAGGCGGGGGGGATTGCTTGGGCGGACTGAAGTCCGCCGCGGGCTGAAGCCCGCCCCACAAGGGCGAGTTGGGGGACTTGGGGTTCTGGGATTCCCTCCGGCACGGCGATGAAACCCCCAGACACGCTTCACGGTAGCATCCGGGGGGGCGGAGGCGGGGGGGATTGCTTGGGCGGACTGAAGTCCGCCGCGGGCTGAAGCCCGCCCTACAAGGGCGAGTTGGGGGACTTGG
>DNFG01000122.1 GCA_003487005.1 Bryobacterales bacterium | reverse complement strand
GTAGACAGTCGACCTTTTTCCGAGGGGGACCTGGCCTTCGATGAAGTAGGGGAGGCCACAGGCTCCGTAGGAGATGCGGGAGCCCCGCTCGAGGACGGTGATTTCGGCCGAGGGGTCGAGGCGGCGGGCGCGGGAGGCGGCGCTGAGGCCGGCGGCGACGGCGCCCACGACGAGGATCTTCATCCGGTGGGCTTCTCCTGGCGCTGGCGCTGGACGAATTCGAGGATGTCGAAGCGGCTGGACTGGCGGCCGGGGATGACGCTGTTGACGGCGTCGATTTCGGTTTCGTGGAGGCGGAAGACGGTACTGAGTTTGGTGAGGATCATCAGTTCGAGGTTCCGCAGGGAGAGGCCGAAGAGGGCCATGGCGCCGCCGGCCTTGGTGGCCTGGTTGTGAGTGACGACGAGGCAGCCGAGGGCGCTGGAGTCGATATAGCTGACGCGGGTGAGATCGACGACAAGGCGGCTTCTGCCGGCCGTGAAGGCGGCGTCGAGAGCCGCGCGGAACTCCTCGAGAGTTTCTCCGGCGATGAGGCGGCCGGAAGGAACGAGGATGAGGACGCCATCCTGCTCGCGGGAAGTGAGTTGAAACGCCATCGGAAGTCTATATTGTAAATGGTATGTCAGCCTCCGGAATCACCCGCCGCGGATTTTTTGCGACTGCATCGCTCCCCCTGTTCGGACAGACGGCGCCGGCGCGCCGCCCGCGCAAGTCCAGCTATTTTGGATTGCATTTTGATCTGCATCCGCAGGAGGCGGACACGGCACTGGGCCGGGACGTAACGGAGGCGATGATCGAGAAGTTGCTGGACGCGGCGAAGCCGGACTATGTGCAATATGACGCGAAGGGGCACGCGGGCTGGCTGGGGTGGCCTTCCGAAGTTGGGCCTTCGGCGCCGGGGATTGTGAAGGACTCGCTGCGGGTGTGGCGGGACGTGACGGCGCGGCGGGGGGTGTCGCTCTATATTCATTTTTCGGGGGTGTGGGACAGCGAGGCGGTGCGGCGGCGTCCGGAATGGGCGCGACTGGACCGGGAAGGCAACCGGGACGGGCGGAATACGTCGACATTCGGCCCGTACGTGGACGAGATCATGATTCCGCAGTTGCGCGAGGCGGCGACGAAGTATGATCTGGATGGCGTGTGGGTGGACGGGGAGTGCTGGTCGGTGCAGCCGGATTATTCGCCCGCGGCGATGAAGGCATGGGGGCGCCCGGAGGCGCCGAAGGGGCCCGATGATGAAGGCTGGCAGGAGTGGCTCGAATTTCATCGCGAGCGGTTCCGCGAGTATGTCCAACATTACGTGGATGCACTGCACGCGACGCATCCGCGGTTGCAGGTGGCTTCGAACTGGCTGTATTCGACGTTTGTGCCCGAGGAGCCGACGCTGCCGGTGGATTTTCTGTCGGGCGATTATCTGGGGAATGCGTCGATATCGCGGGCGCGGCTGGAGGCGCGGTATCTGGCGCAGACGGGCAAGCCGTGGGATTTGATGGCGTGGGGATTTCAGCAGGCGAACTCGAATCCGGTGGGGCATGTGCACAAGCCGGCGGTGCAGTTGCAGCAGGAGGCGGGGGTGGTGCTGGCGCAGGGGGGCGGATTTCAGGTGTACTATCAGCCGAGCCGCGCGGGTCATTTCGATGATTCGCACATCGGGGTGATGGGCGAAGTGGGGCGGTTTTGCCGGGTGCGGGAGGCGGTTTCACATCAGACGGAGACGGTGCCGCAGGTGGGAGTGGTGATGTCGCGGGAGTCGCTCTATCGGAGTGCGAACAAGATGTTTGGGGGGTGGGGCCGCGCGGACGGTCCGGCGGTGGGCTGGCTGGACGCGGTGATTGCGTGCGGGTGGTCGGTGGATGTGCTGCCGGACTGGAAGCTGGACCGGATGTTGGACGAGTATCCGCTGGTGGTGCTGCCGGACTGGACGGCGGTGGGGGAGGCGACGGTCAACAAACTGCTTCAGTATGCGGAAAAGGGGGGAAAACTGGTGATTTCGGGGGCGCAGAACGCGCTTTTGTGCGCCAAGACGCTGGGCTTGCGGGTGGTGGGCGAGGCGCGGGTGCAGGAGGCGTATCTGGGCAAGGGGGAGGTGTTGGGCAATCACAAGGGTTTGTGGCTGGACGTGGAGGCGGGGTCGTGGCAGGTGGTGGAGGAGCGGTTCGAGGGGCTGGATTCATCCCGGGGCGGCGCGGCGGCGGCGCTGGCGCGGGTGTGGGGCAAAGGGGAGGTGGTGGTGGCGCCGGGCCCGACGGGGGTAGTGTATGCGGGGACGCACGCGCCGGCGATCCGGGAATTTGTGCGGCGATTGATTGGGCCGCGGTTCCGGCCGCTGGTGGAGGTGGAGGGGCCGCCGACGCTGGAGGTGGCGCTGCGGCGGAAGAACGGCCGGTTGCTGGTGCACCTGCTGAACTGTACGGGGATGCAGGTGGCCGGGGAGTGGGCGGCGATCGATTTCGTGCCGGCGGTGGGTCCGGTGAAGCTGAAGTTCGCGGGGCGGGCGCCGCGGCGGGGGGGATTGCTGCCGGGGGGGCGGATGTTGCGGGGACCCTTTTTGGTGGGGGGGTTGGGGGGGGACGCGGGGGGGGGGGGGGGTTAGGTCGTGGTGGGGGGGGCGGGGGGGGGGGTGGGGATGGGGGGCTTCGGCTGGACCCCGCCGACCGCCGCGAGCCGGTCGAGACGGTCGCCGGGCGGAAGCGCCGGGTCGTACGGCACCGTGCGGTCCTCCAGCACGTTGCCGTCGCGGTCGAGCACGCGGCGGATGTACGCCCAGTCGACCCAGCGGCCGTTGCGCGCGAAGATCGCGAACGCGCGCGCGAGCTCGTCCAGGTACGTGCACGAGGCGCCGAGCGCGAGCGCCTTGTCGGCGTGGATCGGCGACGTGAAGCCGAGCCGGCGCGCCCAGGCCTCGACCTGCTTGGCGCCGACCTCGCTGAAGATCCCGACCGACGGGATGTTCTTCGAGAAGACGAGCGCGTACTCGAGCGTGACGTCGCTGTCGACGGTGCCGCCCAGGTTGGTCGGCGTCCACACCTGCCCGGTGACCTCGTCGACGATCTCGACGGGCTTGTCGTAGAACATCGAGTCGAAGCCGAAGCCCATGTCGATCGCCGCCGAGTAGTAGATCGGCTTGTACGTGGAGCCCGGCTGCCGGCACGACTGATAGGGGTTGTGCTTGGGCCCCGTCGACCGATCGCCGTGCGCGCGGTTGAGCGCGCTGCGCGAGAAGTCATGACCTCCGGCCATCGCGAGCACGTAGCCGGTGCGGTGATCGGCGGAGAAGATCGCGCCCTGCGGGTGCGGCACCTGGTCGAGCTTGACCACGTCCGGATGCTTCTCGTCCCACTCGCGCATGTCCTGCGAGACCTGCCACGCCGGGTTCACCTTGTCGGGCAGGTGGAACTCGCGGAAGCGACCGCGCGTCCGGAGCTCGCGCTTCACCCACACGACGTCGCCGCGGCGCAGCGCCTTCGACGCGCACGTGATCTCGTTGTCGTTGTGGGCGTCGGTCGCGCTCCACGGCGCCGCCCAGCTCATGTTGCGCAGCGGCAGCTCGAGCCGGCGATCACCGAGGACGAGCTCGGCCTTGTCGCAGCCGACCTTGTCGACGATCGCCAGGTACCTGCGCTCGGGCGCGAGCGGCCCGTCGCCGTAGAGCTGCTTCTGGCGGGCGACGAGCGTGTCGCGCGCGGCGCCGTCGACCGACCACTCGGGTCCACGCCAGCCCTGGCGCTTGTCCTGCCGGCGCGTGCCGTAGTCGACGTTGCCGTACGCGGCCGCGTCGAACACCGGCTCGACGGCCACCTCGACGCGCAGGCCGCCGGTCTCGAGCGCCTCCTCGCCGTAGGTCAGCTCGACGTGCCGGCGCGCGTACTCCGCGAAGTACGGCATGCGATCGGGGAAGACGTCCTTGTAGACACGCAGCGCGAGCGGCTCGGCCTTGGCCGCGTCGGCCTCGGCCTCCGACAGCTTGCCCCACCGCACCATCTGGTCGAGGACGACGTTGCGTCGCTCGAGCGCACGCGTCGGGTTGGAGATCGGCGAGAACGCGCTCGGCGCCTTGGGCAGGCCGGCGAGGAGCGCCATCTCGGCCAGCGTCAGCTCCGAGAGGTCCTTCTGGAAGTAGCGGTGCGCGGCGGCGGCGACGCCGTACGCGCCGGCGCCGAGGTAGATGTGGTTCAGGTACAGCGAGAGGATCGCCTTCTTGGAGTAGAGCGCCTCGAGGCGACGCGCCATGATCGCCTCGCGCGCCTTGCGGGCGAGCGACTTGTCGCTGCCCAGGAACTGCTTGGCGACCTGCTGGGTGATCGTGCTGCCGCCCTGGGCGAAGTCGCCGGCGGTGAAGTTGCGCCACGCGGCGCGCACGATGCCCTTGAAGTAGATGCCGCCGTGCTCGAAGAACTGGTGATCCTCGACGGCGACCACGGCGTCGACGAGCGCGGGCGGGAAGGACTCGTAGGGGACGACCTCGCGCCACTCCTTGGCGAACTCGCCGAGCACCGTGCCGTCGGCGGCGTAGATCCGGGTGACGCCGGGCGTGATGCGGGAGTACGCGCGCAGATCGGGCGGCGGCGGGGTCGTGGTCGTGAAGTAGCGGTAGACGAGGAGCACGGCCAGCCCGGCGCTGACGACCGCGACGATCGCCGCGAAGCCGTAGAGCTTCCCCAGCCAGTAGGCGACGCCGCCATCGGCCCGGTTCGCGACCGAGACCCGGGGGCGGGGATCGGTGGTGCGCCAGCGCGCGACCGCGGCTCTGAGCTTCTTGAACATCCGCCGGAGCGCTCCTGAGGCGGGGAATCTACCCACCACGCAGAGCGCTCGGCAAGCCTCTCCTATTCCGCCGACGTTCGGCTACGATCACGCGGCCTTGAAGCGACCCCTCGCGCTCGTTGCCGTGGCCGCGGCGGGAGTGGTCGGCTACGTGCTCCTGCGCTCTCCGCAGGGCTCGCAGCCGGCCGCGCCGACGCCGGGGCAGATCGGAAGAGC
>DNFG01000349.1 GCA_003487005.1 Bryobacterales bacterium | reverse complement strand
CGCCGGGCGACTACCGGGTGATGGCGTCCAGGACAGGTTTCATCGCGGCGCGGCGGTCGGGAGCGGCGGTGGTATCGGTGGCTTCGGGTGGGCGGGTGAGCGGAATCCGCCACGCGATGTTGCCGCAGGCGGTCCTGGCGGGGCGGGTACTGGACGAGGAAGGCGAACCTGTGCAGGGTGCGCAGATTCAGGTTTTGAACCGGCGGATGCAGCAGGGGTTGGCGAACTGGATCGGGATGCGCGGCAACGCGACGAATGACCTGGGCGAGTTTCGAATTGCTGGAGTCCAGCCAGGCAGGGTGCTGTTGCAGATCACGCCGCCGGGGATGCGCCGGGGAGCGCCACCGGTGAGCGGCCAGGTGCAGGAGGGGCCGGCGCGGAGTTACGTCTCGACGTTCTATCCGGGGGTCCTGGATCCGAGTCAGGCGATGGCGATCGACGTGAAGCCGGGGATGGAGTTGACGAACCTGGACATCACGCTGCGCAAGACGGAGGTATTCCGGATCCGGGGCCGGGCGCTGGACGTGAACGGTGAGCCGTTGCAGCGCTTCATCGTGACGGCGACGAGGCTGGACCGCGCGGGCGCGGGTCCGGCCGGGTTCACGGGTTCACCGAGGCAGGATGGAACGTTTGAGGTAGCGAACCTGCCGCCGGGCGACTACCGGGTGATGGTGAGACGGCTGGCCGGTGGACCGCAGAATCAGGCGATGGTAACGGAGACGGTCGCATTGGGCAGCACTGATGTGGAGGGACTGGTGGTGCAGGTGAGTCCGGGGTTCGCGGTGGGCGGCCGGGTGGTGGTGGAGGGTCAGCCGGCGACGCCAGTATCGACGCGGACGCTGCGGGTGAGCCTTCTGCCGGCCGAGCAGGGGATGATCATGTTGGGGACGCGACCGGGCATTCCGGCCGAAGACGGAAGTTTCAAACTCGAGGGTGTGGCGCCGGGCAAGTACCGGGTGGCCCCTGCGACGGCGGCGGGAGTGTACCTGGCCGATGTTCTGATCGGTGGCCAAAGCTATTTCGGGAAGGAGATCGACCTGACCGGTGGTGTGCCGGGGCAGATTCAGATTGTGTACCGGACAGACGGGGCCATGGTGACAGGGACGGTGGAGGTATCTGACAGTAAACCGGTGACTCCGCCGGTGGCGGTGATTGTACCGGCGGATCCCGAATTGCGGGCCGCGATTCAGCCCCGGCAGGCGAATGTCGATGAGAGTGGGGCGTTGCAGTTCGACAATCTGCGGCCGGGAGATTACCTGCTCTGGGTTTTCGACGATGCGGATCTGAATGAGTTCAGTGATCCGGATTTCCTGCTGACGGTGCAGGAACGGGCCGTGAAGGTGAGGGCGAAGGCGGGGGAGAGTGTCCCGGTCAAGGCAATGCTCGCGGCATGGCCTCTGGAATATTGAGTGGGGGCGGCGGCGCGGGTCTGGAACCCGCTAACCTGAAAGAGAAGCTTTCCATGCGGATTCCGATTCTCTTTTTGCTGGCTTGCGGCGGATTAGGCGCGCAGACGGGCGTCATCACGGGAGTGGTGGTGAACCGGTTTACAGGCGCGCCCGTGGAGCGGGCGCAGGTGACACTCACACGGCAGGACCCGTCCGCGAGTGCGGGGGGGATGCAGATCTCGGGCGGCCTGGCCGGTGGAGTGGCCGGACCGAACGCGGCGGGAGCGTCATTGCCGGAGGCAGCCGTACTCAGTAACGCGGCCGGTCGCTACCGGTTCGAGGGCCTGGAGGCGGGAGTCTATGTGGTTCAGACGCGGAGGACGGGATATTTCTCCGGACCTGGACGGACTGTGCGGCTGAAGGACGGCGAGCGGGCCATGGTGGAGGATTTGACGCTGGCTCCGCCATCGATCTTGAGTGGGGTGGTGGTGGACGAGGACGGTGAACCCGTGGAAGGCGTCCAGATGCAGATGCTGGCGCGCCGGGTGAGCGGGGAGGAAGTGATCTTTGTGGGGATGGGGTCGACGGCAACGGACGACCGGGGGCGGTTCCGGATCGCGACAGCCCAGACGGGTGCGGTGGTCCTGAGTGCACGTTCGTTCACACCGATGATCTCGACACGGGCGCCGGGGCACGTTTATGTAACGACATACTATCCGAGCACGCTGAGCGCGGCGGAAGCCCGGGAAGTGGTGCTGAAGCCAGGTGAACAGATCGAAGACCTGAAGCTGCAACTGCGCTCATCGCGGGTCTTTACGGTGCGGGGCCGGGTGCTGGATATCCAGGGCAAGCCGGTGGCGAACGCGGGACTGCATGTTCGCCCGAAGAACGGAGATGCCGGGGGACTGGGCGTGAGCGTGCAGCAACGCGGCTCGGAGGGCTTCGAGATCCGGACGATGCCGCCTGGAGAGTACACGCTGGTGGCACATCAATTCGACGGCAACCAGCAGCGAACGGCTTCTCTTGAGATTGAGGTCAAGGACACTGATCTGAGTGGACTGGAACTGCGAATGGCCCGGGGCGTGAAAGTGACCGGGACGGTCGAAATCCCTTTGCCGCCGATGGCACAGGGAGGACCGACGGACATCGTGCCGGTGGAGGGCATGGACCACCGGGAGTCGCTGCGACTGTTCCTGAATCCTGTGGCGCGCAACGGGAGCGGCCGTTCGTACACGATCACAACAAAGGAAGACGGGAGCTTCGTGGTAGAGGATGTGCAACCAGGACGCTATGAGGTAGCGGGGTTTCAGTACGGCACTTATCTGGCCTCGGTCCGCGTGGGCGAAGAAGAGTTGCTGGGCCGGGCGATCGAAGTGCGGGAGGGGATGGGAGAGGTTTCGATCGAATACCGCGCGGATGGCGGGGCGCTGAGTCTTCGAGTGGAGGGCGAGGCGGACCTGGGGGGACAGCGGCCTCCGGTGATAGTCCTGCTGCCGGTGGAGCCGGAGAAGCGGCGGCCGCCGTTCCTGCTGATGTTCTCGATTGGCGGAAGGTCCGCTGAGGTGCGAGGCGTGAGGCCGGGAGAGTACTACGTGTGGCTTTTCGATCAAGTGGGCCGATACGACGGATTCAGCGATGCCGCGCTCGTGCTGCAGTTGTCCGGGAGCGCGGAGCGGGTCCGGATCGAACCGGACGGTTTCCATGAAGTGGCGCTGAAAGTAACGGAATGGCCGGCGGGCCGGTGACCCGGGTATCGGGACGCGCTACTCTGAAATGAAGGATGAAGGCTGTTGTCATCATGTTGATGCTCGCCTCCAATCCGGCGGCGGCCCAGCAGGACTACGCGAAGGAGCGCGCGAGGATGGTGCGTGAGCACATCGAGGCGCGAGGCATCAAGGATGAGCGCGTGCTCAAGGTGATGCGTGAAACGCCTCGCCACCTGTTTGTCCCCAAGTCCATGGAGAGTCGGGCGTATCAGGATTCGCCGCTGCCGATCGGCTACAACCAGACGATTTCCCAACCATACATCGTTGCGTCGATGACCGAGATGCTGGGGTGCGGGCCGAAACACAGAGTGCTGGAGATTGGGACGGGTTCAGGGTATCAGGCGGCAGTGCTGGCGCCGCTGGTGGAGCAGGTCTACACGATCGAGATCGTGGAGCCGCTGGCCCGGCAGGCGGCGGCGCTGCTGAAGGTTTTGGGGCACGGAAACGTGGAGGTCCGGTATGGCGACGGCTATGCGGGGTGGCCGGAGCAGGCCCCGTTCGACCGGATCATTCTGACGGCGGCGCCGCCGGAGATTCCGCAGGCGCTGGTCGATCAACTGAAGCCAGGAGGAAGGCTGGTGGCGCCCGAGGGACGGGAGTGGCAGGAACTGATTGTGATCGACAAGGATGGGCAAGGCAGGGTGAAACGGCGGCGGGCGTACGGAGTGATGTTCGTTCCGATGGTCAAGGGCAAGCGCGATTAGCGGCGGGAGGGGAGGGCGATCCGGTTGGCGCCGGCGAGCGAAGCGAACCGTTCCGGATGGCAGGTGAGAATGAGCACCTGCAGTTGTTCGCGGCGTGCCTCGAGCAGGGCGAGGATTCGTGCGAGACGGGTGGGATCGGTCGCCATCAGAACATCGTCAAAAATCGCAAGTTGGGGTTCGAGGCGGCACAGGTGTCCGGCGAGGGCGAGGCGGGTCGCGAAGTGGATTTGTTCGAACTCGCCGCCAGAGAACTGGTCGAGGGGGACGGCCTCGGAGTGTCCGGCTGGGGTCAGGCTGGAAGGAGTGAATTCCGCGGCGAGCTGGATTTCGCCGAGAGTGGTCCCGGCGATGGCGGTGATGAGGGCGGAAGTCTCACGTGCGACGGTGCCGGAGATGCTGCTCATCATTTCGGAGCGGCACTCGCTGAGGGTATCGCGAAGCAGAAGGGCAGCCTCGGCTTCATCGCTGACTTCGGTGAGACTCCGCTCGATTTGCTCTGCCTGCTCTTCGGCCTGCGCAAGCGACTGCCAG
>DNFG01000150.1 GCA_003487005.1 Bryobacterales bacterium | reverse complement strand
CATGTTGGCGATGGTGGCGCGGTCGGCCAGCGGCAGGTGGTCCAGGCCGGCGCCGAAGAACTCGACGAACTTGCCGACCACGCCCTTCTTGCGCAGCATCTGCGTCACCGTCAGCACCAGATCCGTGGCCGTCGCACCCTGCCGCAACTTGCCGTGCAGCTTGAAGCCGACCACCCGCGGCAGCAGCATCGAAACCGGCTGACCCAGCATGCAGGCCTCCGCTTCAATCCCGCCGACGCCCCAGCCCACCACGCCGAGGCCATTAATCATCGTCGTGTGCGAATCCGTGCCGACCAGCGTGTCCGGGTACGCGAACGTCGCCCCATCCTGCTCGTTGCGGAACACGACGCCCGCCAGATATTCGAGGTTCACCTGGTGCACGATGCCCGTCCCGGGCGGCACCGCCCGGAAGTTGCGGAAGGCATTCTGGGCCCAACGCAGCAGAGCGTAACGCTCGCTGTTGCGGTGGTATTCCAGCAGCACATTCTGCTCGAACGCCTTGGGGGTCCCGAATTCGTCCACCTGCACCGAATGGTCGATCACCAGATCGACCGGGATCAGCGGATTCGCTTTCCGCGGGTCGGCGCCGATGGCGGCGAGAGCATCGCGCATCGCGGCCAGGTCCACCACACACGGCACGCCCGTGAAGTCCTGCAGCAACACACGCGCCGGCATGAACTGAATCTCGTTCTGGGGGCCGTTCGGTTCCCAGCGGGCCACGTACTCGATATCGGACTTGCGGACCACCACGCCATCTTCCTGGCGCAAGAGGTTCTCCAGCAGAACCTTGATCGAGTAGGGAATCCGGCTCAGATCGAAGCCCGCGGCGGCGAGGCTGGCGAGACGGTGAATCTGGTAGTCGCGGCCGCCGGCGCGCAACGGCGCGGCGCTTTGGAAGGAGTTCGTGCTGCTCATGGGAGTTACCTTTTCCATTCTACTCAAGCACGCCGGCCGGTCCGGCGCCACCGGACGCGGCGCCCGTCCGCGGTCGGGGCTCGAATAATGGCCATCGAATGACAGTTGACGTCAACAGACGGCGCATTTTAATCTGTAAAGGATTTTGCGCCAGGGCGGCACCCGCCGTGTCCGGCTTTTGGAGGAGTGAACATGAGAATTTCGCGGCATTGGCCGTTATCCGCGCTGTTTTGCCTGCTCTTGGGGACCACCGGCGCATCGGCCACATCGATCTCGGGATCGGTGCTTTACAGCAGTGAGACCGTGGGCGCCTTCGGCTCCTGGTCCATCGAATTTTCGTCCAGCAATCCCGGCACTTTGCTGCAACAGGTGACCATCGATTTGTCTCCGACGGGCCTCTATTTCGACTCCGCCATCGGACCGCCGGGCTATCTGCTGTGGCAGGATTTCCAGCCCACCAACGGCTCCGAGGTATCGACCGGACTGGGCGCCGTGAATCCCGGCACCGGCGGCGTGCTCGACGGCGGCACCTGGCTCGAGTTGAACTTCGCGAACTTCACTCCAGCCAACGGCCCGTTCACCTTCCTGCTCGATGTGGACGGTGTCGCCAATTACTCGGGGTGCGCGGGCGGCCTGCTTGGGATCCCCTGCCGCCTCGGCCGGAACCTTGACGCGAGCCTCGTCACCGCCGAGGAGATCGCGGGCGCGCTGGTGACCCTGAATTTCTACGTGCCGGGCTCGGGCTCCGCACAGATCATCACCTCGCTGGGCACCGTGGGCAGCCACACCGTCGAGGGCGGATTCGCCACGCCCGAGCCGGCCAGTTTCGTACTGATGGGCTTGGGTCTGGCCGGTCTCGCGTTCGTCAGGCGGGCTTCAGGAAGAGCCGCGCAAACTCGTCGCGCTGACTGACGGAACCGATCATGATCAAACGGGCGCCGGCGTGAAGGCGGTCCCCCGCGTGGGGATTGGTCACGACGGCGCCATTTTCTTCGATGGCGATCACGGTCAGCCCGGTCTTCGCGCCGATGCCGCTCTCGGCGAGGTTCTGGCCTTCCAGCACCCGCGGAACCGGCTGATAGAACAGTTCCACCCCTTCGCCGAGAATCACCATTTCCCGGCCTAAGACCCGCGAAAACACAATCTCCGACCCCAAAGACGCCTCGCCGAGCACGAAATCGGCGCCCGCGCGCGTGATGGCGTCCAGGTTGCGCTCGTGCGTGATCCGGCTGACGATCCGGATATCGGGCCGGAGGCGGCGGCAGTAGACGGACAGGTAGATGTTCACCGCGTCATCGTGCGTGGTCAACACCACCGCCGGCGCCTCGTGCAGACCGGCGCCGAGCAGCGTGTCGCGGTCGGCGGCATCGCCGATGATCAGACAATCCGGCACGTTCTCCAACGCCTGACGGAGGCTTGGATCCCGCTCAAGCAGGTGAACCTGCACGCCGTCCCGGCGCAATTTGCGAGTCGCGGCGCTGCCCACGCGGCCACCGCCGATCACCAGGACGGGCACGTCCACCGGCTTGCGGCGAGCGAATGACTGGTTCAGAGCCTCGATCTGCTCACGAGTGCCCATGACGAGGGCGACCGATTTCGAGTCCAGAACCCGGTGCGGATGCACCGGATGAAGCCGGCCCTGCACCCAGATCCCGACGACTGTCACGCCCGCGCGGTCGCGCAGGCGGCAGTCGCGGATCGATTTGCCCGCCAGCGGCGTACCGTGAATCGGCAGTTCGGCAATCAACTGGTCGCGGAAAGCGCCGACAACATGGGCCGCCGCGCCCTGGATGTTCACCCGGTGAGCGAGGTATTCACCCAGCAATTCGCCCAGAGCGATCACCTGGGTGGCCCCGCTGAGTTCGAGGATGTCCACCGAATCGAGATGGTTGGCCAGTGCGACGATCGGGACGTCGCGGGTGACCTCGCGGACGGTCAACGTGATGTTGGTGTTGTCGGGATCATCGTCATTGGCGAAGATCAGGCGGGCACCGGCGGCGCCGGCCGCCTCCCAATCGGACTGGGAGTCCTGGCGCGCATTCAAGACCGAATAGCCGTCCAGATTGTAGCGCGAGGCCTTCTCGGCGTCCGGTTCGAGCACGAAATAGGGGATATCGTGGCGCTTCAGTTTGTGGATGAGAACCGGCGTGATCATGTCCCAGCCGGCAATCAGGACATGGCCCTTCGTGCCCGGCGGCGCCGCCCGCGGCGCCCGGGCCCGGATTCGCGCTTCCAGCCAGGGCGCGTAGAAGTTGTGGATGAACATGAACGGCATCATGATCAGCAGCAGCACGATGCCGCTGAGCAGTACGACGACGCTGAAGACGCGCCCCAAATCGGATTCGAAAGTGATGTCGCCGAAGCCGAGAGTGCTCATCACGGTTAATGTCCAGTAGAGGCCCGTAAACCAGGAGAAATGGCGCCCTTCGACCTGCTCCATGATGACGTGGAACAAAACGGTGAAGAGCGCGATGACAGCCGCCAGGGTGATGAAGAATTTCACCAGAGACTTCAGGTTGCGTTTGGCGTCCCGAGTGGACAGGAATGTGGCGATTTGGGTGCCGAGCGTCTTCATGGCGCGAACTCCTCAGTGTGTCAGAATCCGAAGCCGCTTTGGAGCGCCTCCGGACACACTTCTCCGGGACGCCGGACATGCTTTTAGCTGACGAAGGGCGGGAGGGGCTTCCAGAGGTCCCTTTCAACTCCCGCCGGCCCGGTTTCCGTGATGGTTGCCGGGCGCCCGCCGCACGTTGACCCCCTTTTGGAGGGCTGGAAGGCGGCTATTTTCATCGCGCAGAACTTCAATCCGCGGTATTGTGCCTGATCCGGGGCCAAGGCCAGATTGCCACTGTGGACCAGACTGTTCCGTCGCATCGCTGGCTCGACGGCTACGCTTGGGCGAATTTTCATTCGTCAGCGTGGAGTGATTGTGCCGGCCGGCGTGGAACCAACTCCGGTTTCACGATAGCAGGCGGATTGGGCAGAGACGGGAGAGGGGAGGGCCGGGGGTGTCTGCAAGCGCTTGAAAAGACGAGGCGGAAATTTATTTTCAAAACCGGTGAACGTGTTTTTGAGTGGGTGCGAAATGGGAGAGGGGAGGGCCGGGGGTGTCTGCAAGCGCTTGAAAAGACGAGGCGGAAATT
>DNFG01000357.1 GCA_003487005.1 Bryobacterales bacterium | reverse complement strand
CTCTTCCGATCTATCTCCGCCTCCCGGCTCACGTTCGAGGCGGGCCATTCGTTCCGGAGTTGCGCGGCCAGTTTCAGCAGGGACTTTGGATCGTCCGTGAACTCATGAATCACGCGGAGTTGGTTTCCCATGACATACAACCCCACCATGTCGTCGTCCTTCAGCCCTTTCAGGAACCGCGCCAGCTCATAGCGCATGAACGCCTGATCCTCGATGCTCGTGTTCAGCAGATCCAGAACGATCGCCGTCACCCCCCGCGGCCGGCTTTCCGTGTACTCCGGCCGGTTCGTGAAAATCCCCGCCGGCAGCGTCTCCTTCGGCGCCGCCACCGCCTTCCGCGCCTCCGGCGCCGCAAAAAACGCGATTTTCTGCGGCTTCCCGTTCTCGGTCAGCGTGAAATCGGCCAGTGTCAGGTCTGCCACCGGAGCCCCGCCTCGCCCCGTCACCACCACCTGCACCTCCACCAGCCTCGTATCCGACCGGAAGACCGGCGCCTCCTGCCCCGGCGCCGCCAGCGCCATCACGAGAAATATCGCGGTGAATTTCATCGGCACTCTCCTGTTTATCAAAAAACAGTCCGGTCCGTTTCGACCGAATTGTGCCTATCGACGCGCGCCTCCCGCTCGCCGTTTCAAAAACAGGAAAATGAGATCCGCAAAATCGCATTCTCCCCGTTTCCCCGGCCCGCTCCCGCTGATATGCTGTCCCCCATGAACCGCCGCCATGCCCTGCGGGCCCTCGCCGGCGCCCCCTTCGTCCTCCGCGCCCAGCCCAAACGCCCCCCCAATGTCGTCCTCTTCCTCGCCGACGACCTCGGCTCCGCTGACCTCGGCTTCCGCGGCGCCAAAGACCTCCGCACCCCCCATATCGACCGCCTCGCCGCCGAAGGCGTCCACTTCACCCAGGCCTACTCCAATGGCCCCGTCTGCTCCCCCACCCGCTGCGCCCTTCTCACCGGCCAGTACCAGCAACGCCACGGCGTCGATGGTGTCATCTACGTCGGCGAACGGACCCGCGGCCTCTCCCCCGATGCCCTCCTCCTCCCCGAAGTCCTTAAAACTCGCGGATATACCAGCGGCCTCTTCGGTAAATGGCACCTCGGCTACCCCAAGGAAAATTTCCCCACCCGCCAGGGCTTCGACGAATTCATCGGCCACCTCGCCGGCAACATCGACTACTTCCACCACGTCGACCGCCAACTCAACCCCGACCTCTGGAACCGCGAGCAACTCTTCAAAGACCCCCGCTACTTCACTGACCTGATCGCCGCCGAAGCCGCGTCCTTCGTCGACCGCCACCGCCAGCGCCCCTTCTTTCTCTACGTCCCCTTCAACGCCCCCCACGACCCCTTCCAGGGCCCCGGCGACCGTCCCGAAAAGCCCTTCGGCGAAAAGCGCGACCGCAAGACTTACGCCTCCATGATCGAATCCATGGACACCGCCGTCGGCCGCGTCATGGAACGAATCCGCGCCCACAACCTCGACCGCGATACCGCCGTCTTCTTCCTCAGTGACAATGGCGGCGTCCCCGCCGTCGCCTCAAACGCCCCCTTCCGCGGCCACAAAGGCTCCCTCTGGGAAGGCGGCATTCGCACCCCCCTCCTCGCCCGCATGCCCGGCGCTTTCCCCGCCGGATCTGCCCACTCGATGCCCTGTGCCGGAATGGATCTCTTTGCCACCGCCGCTGAACTCGCCGGCGCCTCGCTCCCCGCCGGGCACCGCCTCGACAGCGTCAGCCTTGTCCCCGCCTGCCGCGGCGGCCAGGCCCCCCCGCGCGAATCCCTCTTCTTCCACAACCAGGCCCCCAAACAGGGCCCCCAGCGCGCCCTCCTCCAAAACGGATGGAAATACCGCCGCGAAGCCACCGGCGAAGACCGCCTCTACCACCTCGCTCAGGACCAGTCCGAAACCCGCGACCTCGCCTCCACCGAACCCCAACGCCTGCAACAACTTCGAGCCACCTACGAAGCCTGGCTCCGGGACGTTATGCCCGCCTGACCTCCGCGCTTACTTCTTCTTCGGCGCCTGCTTCACCCACCGCTCCACCTTCTTCTTCACACTCCCCGCCTTCTTCCCCTCGGGCTCCAACTCGAGGTACTTCGCGTACGCCTCCCGCGCCTCCTCGATTTCCTTCAACTTCTCCCGCGCCTCCCCCAACTTCAGCCACGCCTCCCCTAACCCCGGGTTCCACTTCGTCGCCTCCACATAGCGCAGCGCCGCCGCTTTGTGGCTCCCCTTCTTCCAGTAGAAATCCCCCACTTTGATCTCTTCCACCGCCTGAATCGGGTTGAAAACGTATTCCGACGGCGTCGTCAGACTCTCGTCCTCCTCCTTCAACTCCGATTCGCGCACCGGAGGCGGCGCCGGACGCGCCGGTGGCTGCCCCCAGGCCTGCCAGAACAGGCCCGCCAGAATCAGCGCTCCGAAAACACGTGCCACAATTCAATTATAGAAGCCCCGCCCGATGGACCTCCGCGACAAAGCCGCCCAACTGCCCACCCAGCCCGGCGTCTACCTCTACAAAGATGCCGCCGGCAAGGTCCTCTACGTCGGCAAGGCCAAGAACCTCCGCAACCGCGTCCGGAGCTATTTCTCCGAGGACAAACTCGCCGAGCGCAAAACCTCCTCTCTCATCGCCCACGCCGCCACCATCGACTACATCCTCCTCGACAACGAAAAAGAGGCTCTCGCGCTCGAAAATAACCTCATCAAGCAGTATCAACCCCGCTTTAACGTCCTTCTTCGCGACGACAAGACCTACCCGTACATCAAACTCACCAACGAAGCCTTCCCCCGCGTTTACGTCACCCGCCGCCTGCGCAAGGACGGCGCCCACTACTTCGGCCCCTACTTCCCCGGCAACCTCGCCCATCGCCTCGTCCGCTTTATCCACCGCCACTTCCAGATCCCGTCCTGCAAAGTCGATTTCTCCCGCACGCACACCCACCCCTGCCTCGAATTCCACATCCACCGCTGCCTCGGCCCCTGTGTCGCCGGCCTCACCACCCCCGAAATCTATACCGCCCGCGTCAAGATGGTCCGCCAGTTCCTGGACGGACGCCACCGCGAACTCGCCGGCGAACTCCGCGCCCAGATGGAACAGGCCGCCGAAGAGATGGCCTTCGAGCGCGCCGCCGCCCTCCGCGACCTCATTCACACCGTTGAAGAGATGGAACAGAAGCAGAAAATGGCTTCCACCTCCGGCGACGACACCGATATCTACTCCTTCCACGCCGAACCCCCGCTCGTCGCCGTCAACCTCTTCCACCTTCGCGGCGCCCGCATCGTCGACCGCCGCGAATTCTTTTGGGAAGACCTCGAAGAGTTCGAACCCGCTTCCTTCTTCACCACCCTCCTGATGCAGGTCTACTCCTCCGGCCAACCCGTCCCCGCCGTCATCCACATCCCCGTCGAACTCGAGGACCAGGACGCCCTCGAAGAACTCCTCGCCGAACGCCGCGGCCGCAAGGTCGAAATCCACACCCCCCAGCGAGGCCAGAAAAAGGCCCTGCTCGCCCTCGTCGGCTCCAATGCCCGCCACTCCTTCGAACAGCGTTTCCGCGTCCTGAAACCCACCTCCGCCGCCATCGCCGGCGCCCTCCAGGACGCTCTCGCCCTCGACGAAGCCCCCCGGCGCATCGAGTGCTTCGACATCTCCCACCTCCAGGGCACCGATCAGGTCGCCTCCATGGTGGTCTGGGAAAACGGGCGCATGAAGAAGGCCGATTACCAGATCGGAAGAGCGCCGTGTAGGGAAGGAAGGTAGGTCTCGGTGGGCGCCGGGTCATTAAAAAAAA
>DNFG01000334.1 GCA_003487005.1 Bryobacterales bacterium | reverse complement strand
TCCGCCACTTATCCTTGAACGGACGCTCTCCCGTCCGTCAGGACATTCCAAAAATCCCGAGATATCAAAAGCCTTTGCCGTAGAATAACGGAACCGGCCCGACCGCCGTTCGGGGCGAATTGGGCCGATTTTTCTCCGTTTGCGGCCTTTTTCTCTGTGGGAACTTTACCGGCGGCCAAGTCGGTACAGTTTTTTTATGCATGGATTTTCAAACGGTTGGCTGGTTAACGAAACGTTAGGATTCGCAACCGCCAGCGGATTCCGGGAGGACCCGGAATCGAATCCCGCCGTTGGAAGTACTGCTTCGCTGACGTAGCGCCGCAGTCAAGGCGGCAAGGACTGGGGTCATCGGTCACGCTCCAGTTTCCGCCGGAGTTCCAGCAGCCGGCAATCCGTGGCCAGGGTGGTGTCCTGCTCCACGATGAGTCCCAGAACCGCGCGGGCGTTGTGGGGCCAGAGGGCGATGTCGACCGGCAGGACCCGGTGTACGATCTCCAGCACAGTACCTGGAAAGCGATGCAGCAAAACCCCTTCGGGCCTGTCCGGTTCATCAAGGCCATACAAGGCTAGGGAGGCGTGCCGGTCAAGCAAGGTGAGGCAGCGGATCACCGCCTCGACACCCGCCGGGAAGTCGTCGTCCAGCGTGAACAGAACCCGGAGCAGTCCCTCGGTCTCTCGCGGGCTGTTGGCGATGCGCTGGCGCGGCCAGACGTTGCGGAGGAACGCCAGCACATCGTCCCGGCGCGACGCCGTGTCTTTCTTCGACCAGTCGGCCAAATTCCACAGCACTTGATGACGAAACTCGATCCCACCCCGCAGCAGACAGTCGCGCATGTCCTCGTCCGTGACGATGCGTGTCTGTTGTCCGTCCACTTTCGTAATCCAGCCAGACAGAAGCCCGGCGGCAAAGGCCGATGCTTCCCTTTCCTGCGCTCCCGAGACCCGCGCGAGCACCAGGGGCTTCAGGCGGAGAAAGAGCGGAAGCGACAGATGGCCCGCATACCTCAATCCGTCCCAGAATGCGGAGACACATTCCGTGCCTTCGCCCTCCGCCAGTTGGATCAGGCGCGTTTCGGTCCAGTTCGGATCGACCCGGTACAGCCATATCAGCCGGCTGGACAATACCGCGACACTATAGCAACGCAGGCTTGCCGGCAAATCGAGGAGTTCTTCCACATAACGTCGCCATTCCTGCGGGAGTCCGCTGTCCAACTGGAGATTGGCGATGGCCGGATGTTTGAACAGCGCTTTGGCAAGCCGCCCCGCAGGAGCGTTGATGCCCTCTTCCAGCCAGTCACGGCCCCGGCTGCTGTGGACGATTCCCGACCCACCAGCGCCCGGCTCCACCCAAAGCAGGCGCAGAACGGCGTCCCAGAGCGCGCGGAAGGCGTCGGGGTGATTGCGAAACAGCGTCTCGGCCATAGCGTACATCCAAGACGTCACCGGATGCACAATCGTTGCAAGACCGGATGTGGGCAGGGCGGTCAGACGACAAGCGATCAGAGCCGTCAGGCGTGGCCGGTCGTTCTTGCGCGCCTCGCTGTTGAGGTAAGCATTCCAACTGATCGTCGGGAACTCGCCGGTCTTCGTTCGCAGCATCAGGGCCGCCAGCGCCCGGACAGGCTTCAGTTGGACGAAACCCTGGAAAGGGTCCTCCTCACGCAAGAAGTCCTTCGGGTGACGCCCACGAAGGCGTTCGGCGGCGTCGATCAGCGACGCCAGAGGCTCGTTCAGCAACGGTGTCGGTGTGGGGTCGGTGACGACCCAGCCCCCGCGGCTCTCGATCGACGCCGCAGCGTCCGCCGCGTGCTCCTCGCACCAATTCGGGGCGGCTCGTCGAAGATCCTCAATGGCTTCCGCAGCCGCCGGAAGGTCGATCCCCTTTGCTTTCAGCCAATGAATGCGATCCAGAGCGTAGGCGGCGCGCCGTACAAGGAATTCTGCTCTGTTTTCACGCGGCCAGCGCGGCGGCCCCTTCAGCAGTTTTCCCGCCAGAGCCGATCGCGTTCGCGCCGGGAAGTCCGCCCATCGCGCCGCGATGGCGACGAGGAGATCGCGCTGGTGATGCCCGTCCCAAAACGCACGGGACGACAGGCCGGTCAACAGGCGCCCGGCCTCCGCCGGGGTCGTCAGGTCCCGGCGGCCGGCGGCCCACATCCGAAGTCGGGCGAAGACGTGATCGTCCTCCGGCCAAAACGCCCGCTCCTTGTAGGCCGCCGCCGCCGAATGCGCGGCGAGTTGATTGAAAAGGCCGACATATTTTGCGAGAAGGTCGTCCAGTCCACGGACGGAGGCTAGGCCGTCGGAATGGACATCCGGGTCCGGCGTCAGCGGGCGCTCCAGCCGAAGCTGGAATCCTCCGGCCTCGGCTTCCAGAACCGTCGCGCGTTCCAACATCCGCCCGACCGCCCGGACCATCGACGCGAGATGCGCCGCCGGAATGACGACATCCGTTTCCCAGTCCGGATATTCCACCTTCAAGTTGAACAGTTGATCCATCCCGAGGTCGGGCTGATCCCGTGGCGGGATCGGTCCGCCCCAGAATGGGCCGGCGACCGTCAGGCGCGGCTGGAGCATCGTCGCGATGCGTTCCGCCGTTGAAACGGTCCATCCATCGGTGGCCAATTCCTTTTTCAGATCGTACCAATCGCGCCGGCCCCGGGAGTGTTCCTCATTCCAGGACGCCAGCAGGTGACGCCACGCCCGCTTCACGACGGGGCCGAACCGCTCAGCCTTCTGATCGACCGCCCACCGAATCTGGTCGCGAACATCAGGATGCAGCGCGCCCTGCTTCGTGGCCCACCACACAGCAGCCGGCTCGTGGCACACCATCGACAGCCAAACCCCCAGAGACCACAGGCGCGGCGGCAAGGCGACCGGCGCGTTGGCGGCGGGGCCGGCGGACCCCGCCCGCCGCCCGGCGGGGGGGGCCCCCGTTTGGGTGGTGGATGGGGGCCCTGCCCCCTCTTGAAGCTTCCGCTCACGGAAAGGAGCGTGCGGGGGGG
>DNFG01000320.1 GCA_003487005.1 Bryobacterales bacterium | reverse complement strand
CTCGTCGGGCTATGAATATCCGGAGCGCTACTCGCGCTGGGACGTGGCAGCGCTGAATCCACCGCTGGAAATCGTCGGGCGGGGCCGGGTGATCGACTTCCGGCCTCTCAATTTGCGCGGCGAGATGCTGGTGAAGATGCTCGGCGCGGTGCTTGGCCAGCACGCGCACTGGGAGAGCCTGGAACCGGTCGAGGGGGGACTGCGGGGGACACTCAAGCCGCTGCCGGCGCTCTTCCCTGAGGAGGAGCGGAGCAAGCAGCCGTCGGTGTTTTCGATTCTCCGGGCGCTGGTCGAGGAGTTCCGGCATCCGAAGGACTCCCGCCTCGCGCTCGTCGGTGCGTTCGGCTACGACCTCCTGTTCCAGTTCGATCCGATCGAACTGAAACTGCCACGCGGCGAACAGAAGGATCTCCACCTGTTCCTCTGTGACGATATCCACTTCATGGACCGGAAGCGCGAGGTGATCGAGCGCTACCAGTACGATTTCGACTTCGACAGCCTGTCGACGTTCGGTCTGGACCGCAAATCGAAGCCGGTTCCGCAGTCCGAGGCCCCGCCCCTGCCCGCGGCGGAGATCACGGCCGACCACACGCCGGAAGAATACATGGCGAAGGTGGAGACGGTCCGTGATGGGATGAAGCGCGGGGATTACTACGAAGTCGTTCTGCGTCAGACATTTGCGGCGCCATACAGCGGGTCGGCGGCGGCGCTGTTCGAGCGCGTGCAGAAGCAAAGCCCGAGCCCTTACGAATTCCTCCTCCAACTCGGCGACGAACAACTGATCGGGGCCTCGCCCGAAATGTTCGTCCGGGTGGAAGGCCAGCGGGTGGAGACATGTCCGATTTCGGGCACCGCGCGACGGACGGGCGACCCGATGATCGACCACGAAGCGATCCGGGAGTTGCTGAACTCGGCCAAGGAAGAGTCGGAGTTAACCATGTGCACCGACGTGGACCGCAACGACAAGTCCCGGGTCTGCGTGCCGGGGTCGGTAAAGGTGATCGGGCGGCGGTTGATCGAAAGTTACGCGGGCCTGTTTCACACAGTGGACCACGTTGAGGGGACGCTGGACGCGGGCTACGACTCGCTGGACGCCTTTTTGTCGCACATGTGGGCGGTGACCGTGATCGGGGCGCCAAAAAAGGCCGCCGCGCAGACCGTGGAGAATCTCGAAAAGGATGCCCGGGGCTGGTATGGCGGCGCGGTCGGGATGTTGTCGCTGAACGGCGACATCAACACGGGCATTCTGATCCGGACGGTGCATCTGAAGGACGGAATGGCCCGCTATCCGGCCGGGGCGACGCTGTTGTACGACTCGAATCCGGCGGCGGAAGAGCAGGAGACGCGGTTGAAGGCGACGGGCTTTTTCCGGTCGCTGGCGGCGCCGGGCGCCGCGGCCGTGCAGGAGGCGGAGTCGAAACCGGGCGCGGGCGTCCGCCTGCTGCTGGTGGATCACGACGACTGTTTCATTCAGACGCTGGCGAACTATGTCCGGCAGACCGGCGCGGACGTGGTGACCTACCGGGCCGGATTTCCGCTCAGTCTGATCAGCGAAGTGAATCCGGACCTGATTCTGCTGTCTCCGGGGCCGGGCCGGCCGGAGGAGTTCGGCGTGCCTGCGCTGGCGCGCCACGCGGCGGAGCAGGGCATTCCGGTTTTCGGGGTCTGTCTGGGGCTTCAGGGCATTGTGGAGGCGTTCGGCGGCGTGCTGGACGTGCTGGACTACCCGATGCACGGCAAACCGTCGCTGGTGGACCACCGCGGCGTGGGCGTGTTCGAGGGACTGCCGCAGAAGCTGAAAGTGGGGCGGTATCACTCGCTGTACGCCCGCCGGGCGGCGCTGCCGGAGTGTCTGGAGATCACGGCGGAGAGTGATGACGGCATCATCATGGGCGTCCGGCACCGGACGCTGCCGGTGGAGGCAGTCCAATTCCACCCGGAATCGCTGCTTTCGCAGCATAACGAGTATGGGCTGACTCTGATCCGGAATCTGATCCGGCAGTATGGGCGGGTCCGGCAGGGATGACCCCGGGGAAGGCATCCGCGGCGGCGGCGCTGTTCGCCATCGGCCTGACGAGTGTCTTCTTCATCGACTTCTGCCATCTGGTTTTTCAATGCGGCTGCGACCATTTGTGGGCGGGCGCGGACGCGGAGTGCAACATTCACAACGCGGACGGGCGGCATTGCCCGTTTTGCTCCTTCGGTTGGGCCGGTTACGGCATCACATACGGAGGAATCGTCGTGCCGCAAGCGTTGCTGGCGCTGCGGCCGAAGCGCTGGACGCTCTGGCGGCGGTTGAGTGCGGCGGTGCTGGCATTTCCCTTGATTGGCGGCCTGGAGGCGCTTGCGCTGGGTTGGGCAACGGGGTACTGGAACTAAGGGAGGATTGCGGGCGGCCGGTTGCTGTCCGATGATGAAGATTCCCATGAATATTTCGGATCTCACGTATATTCTTTTTCTCGTCATCTGCTGCTGGCTGGCGGTGTTCTATGACGCCGGCGGCGGCGGGGGCGGGAAGCGGGCGCGCGTCCCCGTGGCGCGGTAGGCGATGGCGCGGGTTCTGGTCCTCGGGGGAGGACTTGCCGGTATGGCCGCGGCGGCGGCTTTGGGCTCGTCAGGGCACGAGGTGACGGTGCTGGAGGCGAAGCCGTTCGCGGGCGGGCGGGCCACTTCCTACCTGCTGCCGGGCAGCGAAGAGCCGGTGGACAACTGCCAGCACATCCTGTTGCGCTGCTGTGTGAACCTGCTCGACTTCTACGAGCGGCTCGGGGTCCGGGACCGGATTACGTTTCATTCAGAAATCAACTTCATCGAGCCGGGCGGGCGGCGGTCCGTCATGAAACGAGGCAAGTTGCCGGTTCCATTGCACTTTCTGGGTTCGTTCACTTCAATCCGGTTCCTCAATCTGGGGGAGAAGGCGGCCGTGGGACGGGCGCTGCTGGCGCTGAAAGCCCAGCGTGGGCGGCCGGATCTGGACCGGATCACGATGCTGGACTGGCTGCGCGAGCAGAAACAGCCGGAGCGGGCGATCGAGCGGTTCTGGCGGCAGGTGCTGGTGAGCGCGGTCAACGAGGAGCTGGAGCACATGGCGGCCGCGCACGGCTTCCAGGTCTTCTGGCTGGGCTTTCTGGCGGCGGCGGATTCGTACGAAATGGGGATTCCGAACGTGCCGCTGGGCGAATTGTACAGCGCGGAGGCGTGGCGGGGGCTGCCGGGGGTCCGGTTCCGGTTCCGGACGCCGGTCCGGGCGGTGGAGGTGGCGGCGGACGGGCGGATTGCGGCGGTCCACAGTGAAGACGAGACGCTCACGGCGGATCATTATGTCTCGGCATTGCCGTCGGAGCGGGTGGCGGCGCTGCTGCCAGACCTCGGGATCGAGCGGGAGGCGTTCGCGCCGTCGCCGATCACGGGCATCCATCTGTGGTTTGACCGTCCAGTGACGGATCTGCCGCACGCGACGCTGCTGGAGCGGACGATTCAGTGGATGTTCAACAAGGACGAGGGGCGGTATGTGCAACTGGTGGTGAGCGCGTCGCGGTCATTGACGGCGCTGAGCCGGCAGGAGGTGATCGACCTGGCGGTGCGCGAATTGGGCGAGTTTTTTCCGGCGGCGCGGGAGGCGCGACTGGAGCGGGCGCAGGTGATCAAGGAGATGCACGCGACGTTTTCGGCGCGTCCGGGGCTGGAGGCGCGGCGTCCGGTGGCGGCGACGCGCTACGCGAATCTGTCGCTGGCGGGGGACTGGACGCGATCGGGGTGGCCGGCGACGATGGAGGGGGCGGTGCGCAGCGGATACCTGGCGGCGGGGCATGCCTCGCGGGCGCTGGGGGCGCCCCGGGTATACCTGCTGCCCGAGATTGCGTAAGATTGGAGTATGCGATCGCGTCTCGTAGCCGTCCTGGCTCTGTTCGCCTTTGTCCTGCCGGTGTTCGGCGACCCGCCGATGACCAACCTGCAGGTGGAGGTGCGCAACCTCAACGACAAACCCATTGAGCGCGCCAGCGTGGTGGTGAAGTTCATCAAGGGCCGCTCGGCGATTAAGCTGGGCAGGAAGCAGATCACGACCTGGCAGCTGAAGACGAACCAGGACGGGATTGCGAAGCTGCCTTCGATTCCGCAGGGCGACATCCGCGTGCAGGTGATCGCGAAGGGGTACCAGACCTTCGGCGAGACCTACGAGATCGAGGAAGCGGAGCGGACGGTGCTGGTGAAGCTGAATCCGCCGCAGCCGCAGTATTCGTCACATCAATAGCCGATCCGGCTACATTTCCCGGCGGTTTTCCAGTGATTTGGACATGGTGACCTCGTCGGCGTACTCGAGGTCCGAGCCGACGGGGATGCCCATGGCGATGCGCGTCACTTTGAGCCCGAGGGGCTTGAGCAGGCGGGCGAGATAGACGGCGGTGGCTTCGCCCTCGACGGTGGGATTGGTGGCGAGGATGATCTCCTCGACGGCGCCTTCCTGAATGCGGGTGAGCAGTTCCTTGATCCGGAGTTGTTCGGGTCCGATGCCGCGCAGGGGGCTGATGGAGCCGTGGAGGACGTGATAGAGGCCGCTGAAGGTGCGGGTGGTCTCGATGGGGATCAGATTGAGGGGGTCCTCGACGACGCAGATCTTGGCGGGATCGCGGTGGGGATCGCGGCAGTAGAGACAGAGTTCGGCATCGGCGATGTTGTTGCATTTGGCGCAGAGGCCGAGGTTGTTCTTGACGTCCAGCAGGGCGGCGGAGAGGCGTTCGACATCCTCGCGGGAGGC
>DNFG01000350.1 GCA_003487005.1 Bryobacterales bacterium | reverse complement strand
GGTGACGTTTCACGATCCCTGTTATGGTCTGGCCGCGGGTGGCCTGGCGGGTGCCGTGGCGGGCGGCGATGTGGGCGATTTCATGGCCCATGACGCCGGCGATCTCGCTTTCGTTTTCGGCGAGGGTGATCAGGCCGGTGTTGACGAAGAAGAAGCCGCCGGGCAGGGCCATGGCGTTGGGTTCGTCGGTATCAATGACCTTGATGGTGACGGGGACCTGGCAGTCGGAGTTGCGGACCAGGTTCTGGCCGACGCGGTTGATGTACTCGGCGATGACGGGGTCGTCGACGATGCGCGCCTGGCGCTCAATTTCCTGGGCGAGGCCCTTGCCGAGGGCGATTTCCTTTTCGAGGGAGTACCAGTTGTAGCCCTTGCCGACGTCGCGTTCGCCGATGGCTTCGATGTCCTGCTTGCTACCCTTCTTGACTTTCTTCTGCGGTTCGGCGAAAGCCACGGGAAGGGCGAGGGCCAGGGTCAGCACCAGCGCCAGCGGCTTCGCCATGAACGGGTTGAATTTCATCGGCTCGCTCCTGTCCGGGAAGGTCGTGTCCCTTGCGCCCAGTATACGCCGGGTGGCGGCCGGGGGAAACCTTCCTCTGTACCTTGTAACGTACACTCAATGAGATGGGTTACAACGATCCGGAGACGCAGGGAATCGCGGCGCGGTGGCGCGCAGAGTTCCCCGTGACGCAGAAACTGATTTATCTGAACCACGCGGCGGTGGCGCCGCTGCCGAGGCGGGCGGCGGAAGCGATGCAGCGGCAGGCGGAGGACGCCTGCCTGCACGGCTCGCTGCATTACCCGGAGTGGATGGCGGCCTGCGACGGGGTTCGCGAGGCCACGGCGCGGATGGTGAACGCCGAGGCGGGCGAGATTGCGCTGGTGAAGAACACGAGCGAGGGGATCGCGACGGTGGCGCTGGGCTTCCCGTGGAAGGCGGGCGACCGGATTGTTGCGTTTCATGAGGAATTCCCGGCCAACTATTACATCTGGAAGAAGTTGGAGGAGACGAAGGGCGTCCGGGTGGAGTGGCTGTCGTGCTTCGACGGGCTGGAAAAGGTGGAGGCGGCGGCGCGCGGGGCGCGGTTTCTGGCGATCAGTTTTGTGCAGTATTTGAGCGGGTTCCGGGCGGATCTCGAGGCGATCGGGGCGATCTGCCGGCGGGAGGGCGTCTTTTTCTTCGTGGACGCGATTCAGGGGCTGGGGGCGTTTCCGTTCGACGTGCGGGCGATGCAGGTGGACGCGTTCGCGGCGGACGGGCACAAATGGCTGCTGGGTCCCGAAGGGGCGGGGGTGCTGTACATCGCGAAGGAATGGCAGGACCGGATTGAGCCGGTGGAGTTCGGGTGGACGAACGTGGCGGGCTGGGCGGATTACGCGTCGCGGGACATGACCTTGCGCAAGGACGCGGGGCGCTATGAACCGGGGACGCTGAATGTGATCGGGTCGTTCGGACTGCGGGCGTCGATGGAATTGCTGCTGGAAGTGGGGATTCCGGCAGTCTCGAAGGCGATCGTCGCGGTGACGGACCGCCTGGCGGAAGGGGCGCGGGCGAAGGGCTACGAGGTGCTGGGGGAGCGGAAACCGGAGACGGCGGCGGGGATCGTGTGTTTGCGGAAACCGGGGGTGGATGCGCGGGTGACGCACGCGCATCTGCGGGACCGGAGGATGTTCGGAGCGCCGAGGCAGGGCTGGCTGCGGCTGTCGCCCCATTTTTATGTGTCGCTGGAGGACGCGGACCGGGTGGTGGAGGCGCTGCCGTAGAGGGTCGAGTTGCGGTATGCTACATCGCGGAAGCGAAGGAGGACGAGGGCATGGCTGAGAGCACAACGGGCCGGAAATACCGGGTGACGAAGATGGTGGAGGCGCGGCGGTTGAACCCGAACAGCGGGATTCCACTGACCGAACCGCCGACGGCGCTGCCGTTCGGGGCCATGCTGGACAATGTGCGGGAAGAGCGGGACGTGTTCAAGTTCACCTACCTGGGCAAGCCGTACCAGTGTTTGCAGACGATACTGCGGCCGGCGATGGAGCCGTTCGGAGCGGCGCCGGCGAAGGCGGCGGCGGTGGTCGAGGAAGACGATGGCGGCGTGGAGGAGACGGTGGTTTCGTCTCCGGTGGCGGTGGTGGCGGCGCCCGTGCCGGCCGTGGTGGCGGCGGACGCGGCGTTTCAGTGGGAGACGGTGGCGACGTCGCACGGGGCGATTTTGAGGGCGAAGGTGCCGGGCGGGTGGCTGGTGATGACGGGCCGGGGAACGGGACTGGCGTTCGTTCCGGACGCGGGTCACAAGTGGGACGGGGCGACGCTGGAATAGCGGCGCGGGCTGAATCTGGTATCGTCGAAATCTGGAGGAGATTTCCCGGGAATGAGGCTGATCCGCAGGATGGCCGGCGGGGCGCGGGAGCGCGTGCGCCGGTGGGAAGAGGAGCGGCGGCTGTCGCCGCTGTATGCGCCGGATGCCGGACAACTGGACGCGCAGGAGCATTTGCAGGAGGCGGTGGCGTGGCTGAAGCGGGCCCAGGATGCGGGTTCGGACCGGGGGGTGTCGTATGGGGTCCGGTTTGGCGAGGATTTTGACCTGAGTTATCCGGAAACGACGGGCTATATCTGCCAGACGTTCGTGGAATTGTGGCGCAAGACGGGCGATGCGGAATTGCTGGAACGCGCGCTCGAGATGGGCGATTGGGAGGCGGAGATCCAGATGGCGGAGGGGGCGGTGATGGGGGGCAAGTACAACACCAGTCCGACGCCGGCGATCTTCAACACGGGGATGGTGCTGCTGGGGTGGGCGGAATTGATCCGGGCGACGGGGGAGGAGCGATTCCGGCAGGCGGCGGCGCGGGCGGGCGAGTGGATGCTGGCGATGCAGGAGGCGAACGGGAACTGGATCCGGGGCAATTCGAAGTTCGCGACGGCGGCGACGACGGTCTATAACGTGAAGGCGGCGTGGGGGTTGTGCGCGGCGGGCCTGGCGCTGGAGCGGCAGGATTTCGTGGACGGGGCGTTGCGGAACGCGGACTACTGCCTGACGAGGCAGACGAGGAACGGGTGGTTCCGGGAGTGTTGCCTGACGGACCCGGAGCGGCCGTTATTGCACACGATCGCGTACACGATGCAGGGCCTGGTGGAGATCGGGCGATTGACCGGACGGGCGGACCTGGTGGCGGCGGCGCGATTGGCGGCGGACGCGCAGATGGGGTTGATGGGGGCGGACGGATTCTTGCCGGGGCGTCAGGATGCCGGGTTCCGGGGGACGGTGGAGTGGTGTTGCCTGACCGGGTCGGCGCAGGTCTCGATCGTGCTGAGCACTCTGGCGGCATTGACGGGACAGACGGATTACCGGGAGGCGGCCGGGCGGCTGAACCGGTATGTGATGGCGCGGCATGACATCCGGAATGCGGATCCGAGGCTGCGCGGGGGTGTGGCGGGGTCCTGGCCGGTGGCGGGGGATTACGGGCGGCTGATGGTGCTGAACTGGGCGACCAAGTTCTTTGTGGATGCGCTGATGCGGGTGGAGTGGGGGGTGGCGGAGTAGGGGGTAAGGGCGATTTAGGGATTGGGTAGCCCCGCTTCTGCCTCCATGCCTACGGGGTTTTCGAGAGATTGGGGCTGGAGATTCGCTGAAGGACCACCTCGACCACATCGTCTGTTTCAAGTCGAAACCAGAAGGTGTAGCCGGCGTCCGATTCCCCCTCCGCTGCCGTCCTGAACCAGCGATCCACCGGAAGATCTTCGAGAAAAGCCAGATCAGCGATTTCCGGCGGCAGTCGAACTCCGAATTGCGACTCGATCAGAGTCAGGACCACAAACAGTTTGTCGTTATCGACTTCCGTCGAAAACAGATCGACCCTCCGATCGGGTCCTCCCCGGGTCTTCCGCAAGCTCTTCGGCAGGGGCCTTTCAAGGGCAAAAAGCCGCCTCACCCGTTTTCGAACTTCCGGGTCCGGGTCATTGACTCTTGAGAACAGCGCTTCACGAATTCGATCATCTTTCACGCTGGACAAGCGGTCGAAACAGAAGACCGACCAGGTACCAGATTCCAAACCGGCCAGAATCGCGTCATTGACTTCGACGCCGACTTTCTTCGATTTTGCCAACTGGAGGAGAAAAGGAACGTCTGCCCCATCGAGATCTTTGAATTGCAGCACGGACCACACACGTTCAGCATCCGATGGACGCATAGCCACACTCAGCGCAGACTTCATGGCATGAATTGCAACGACGTGCTCTTCAACGCGAAGCCAATCCAGCATCGTGGGCACGAAGCTATGTGCATGTTTGGTAGCAAAGAGATTGTAGAGACATGCGCGGATGTCACCTCGCGTCGCTCTGGGCACCCACTCGGCGGCGAGAGGCAAAACCTGTTCAGCCAGCTGTTGGTTGGTGGCTGTCTCGAATTGCTGAATATTCCTGACCGGCACTCCCAGTTTCTGCTGAAGATCCTGCGCAATCCTCCCCGCCTCGATCTTGTTCAGCTCTATTTCCTTAAATCGATCAAACATGGCCGCTCATGACTTTCGGCTTTTGATTTCCTGGACGTCCACCCAATCACTTTATCGCGAACCGCAGTGTCTGAGGGCAACAGGGCGTAAGAAGATGGCGAACCCGCCGCAACGGGTCAGAGATCGAGCACCTGGGGGTTTCGGGGACGGTACACTCAATCACCAAACCCCAGGCGGGTCGCTGGATTTCGTGGTGCTCAAATGCCACCCTGTTGCGCCGGGTTTGCTATCTGCTTGCATTCATGTACCCCGGCGGGCGAGGACCCTCTTTCGGCCCGGATGCTCCCCGTTGTCCTGCGGCACTCGGGTTCGAGATTAAGTGATTGAGTATACTGTCCCCGAAACCGAAACCCCGAAACGGCTCTGAAACGCATGCTTACTGACCCGTCCCCAACTTGTAGCGCCTGACCATGCCCGTCTGTGAGGACGTGACCAGAATTCCCGCGTCAAAACCGAGCGGCACATCCCATTCGGCGTCCTTGTCCGTCGTCAACTCGAACGGAATCCAACTCCGGTTCGTCCGGTCCAGCAGGCGATAATCGGGTTTGCACTTCGGAAAATGGGCGATCACCTCGTTATCATCCCGGAGGGCAAGCCTGGAAATGGACCTGCTATCCGCACAGTCTGGGCCGTCATAGCGGCCAACCTCCCGGCCATCCAAGGCGAACTCGATGAGTTCGTTGCCGCTGGTAAGCCATGCGACCTGATCCCCGGTGGCACGCAACGCCGAGAGTGAACTGGCATCTCGACTACGCGGGTTCACCGGATTGGCGCCATCGACCACATGCGGTTTCGCCCTTATGGACTGACTATCCAGGAGCTTGCCGGATGGGTCGAACCGCTTCAGGACGTTCCACGCTGAGATGGCGTCTCCGCTCCGGACCCATCCAATGGTCCAGATCGTGCCATCGGGCGCGAATGTCACGACCTTGGGAACGTACGGCCAGAGTTGCGTCACTACTTGGCGAAGGCGGTCCGGTTGAATCCGAGCCAGGAATGTCGTGCCGCGGCCATCATTGCTATACACGCTGCCAATGACGGCAACAGATCCATCCCTTGCGCCCGCCACTCCAGCGACGGTGATGTGGCGGCCCTCCGGAATGGAGAGGCGAATGCGTTCGAGTTCTCCATCTCTGCCGATGCGGTGGATGAGAGGTTCATCGGACCGATTCCCGTCGATGACCAGAATTGCGCCGCCGCTCCAATGCGGGGTAGCGAGTCCACCCAAGGTGAAGCCCTCCTGTTTCTGTCTCTCCAACGTGAACCGGTGGGTGTCCTGGCCGAGCGCCAGATTCAGGCTACCCTCGAACGTGAGCAATGCCACCGCAAGCAAGACCAGCTTCAGGCAGCGGCCACATGCATTGTGCATTTGTGAGCCTCCTTTTTCGCGTTTGGGAGGGCGCTTCTGTCCTTGGGAGGACGTTTCCATTATTAATTCTTGCGTTAAAAGTCAATCATTCAATTGACTGAACCCGGATTTTGGGCGGCGCTACACCCAATCACTGTATCGCGAACCGTAGTGCCTCGGGTCAACGGGAAGCGAGGAGATAGCGGACTTGTCAGATTGGGTCCGGAATCGAGCGCCTAGCTTGCCGGCCCGGAGTTTCGGGAGTTTCAGTTTCGGGGGTTTCGGGGACGGTACACTCAATCACCAGACCCCTGGCAGGCCGCTGGATCTGCACGGTGCTCCAATGGCACCCTGTTGCGCCGGGGTTGCTATCTGCTTGCATTCATGTACTTCGGCGGGCGAGGACCCATTTTCGGCCCGTATGCTCCCCGTTGTCCGGCGGCACTCGGATTCGAGATGAAGTGATTGAGTCTACTGTCCCCCTCCCCGTCCCCCCTCCCCGAAACGGGAGATTGAGCCGGTCTGGCGATGTGTATACTTGGAGAGAGGCATACACACCGATGCGGACCAACATCGTGATCGATGACGGGTTGATGAGCGAGGCGCTGGCGGTGACGGGGCTCAAGACGAAGCGCGAGGCGGTCGAGTTGGGTTTGCGGACGCTGGTGCGGCTGAAAAAGCAGGCGCAAATCAAGAAATATCGCGGAAAACTGGCCTGGCGCGGCGACCTGGAGGCGATGAGGACGGACCGTTGATTCTCGTCCATTCGAGCGTCTGGATCGACTACTTCCAGGGCGCGAGTACCCCGCAGACCGAGTTACTGGACCGGTTGCTGGGGGTGGAGGAGGTCGCCATCGGGGATCTGATTCTCGCCGAGGTGTTGCAGGGTTTCGTCCATGAACGGGACTTCCGGCGGGCGCGGCAGATTCTGGCGGCGTTGACGCCCGTGGAACTGGGCGGGGCCGCGATGGCCCTGCAGGCCGCCCGCAACCATCGAACGCTCCGCCAGCGCGGGGTGACGGTCAGGAAGACCAGCGACACCTTTATCGCCACCTGGTGTATTGCCACGGGAACGCCGCTGCTGCACAATGACCGCGACTTTGATGCGTTCGCCCGGCACCTGGGGATGCCGGTGATTGCGGCCTGAACGGGGGAAACCGGAACGACGGCGGGACTGGCTGCAGTGGGGGGCGCGGGAGGCGCCCCCGGGGGGGGGGGGGGTGGGCGGCGGTGG
>DNFG01000486.1 GCA_003487005.1 Bryobacterales bacterium | reverse complement strand
TTTTTTTTTTTTAAAACAACGCGGCCCCCACCGAGATCTCCTCTCTTCCCCTCCCCGCCGCTCTCCCGTTCCCTCGCCCAGCGACCCGACCGCCAGCCCCCCCGCCCGCCGGTGCCACCCATCCAACTCGTCGTCCGGGATCCACCCCGTCACCTCGATCTCCCCCCGCCGCGGACTCGCCGCAATCCGCGCATGCACCGCCTCGGCCCCATACCCGTCCGATCCCGCCAGCACCAGTCTCCACCCCGGCGGCGCCGCCTTTTCAAACGCCCCGATCAGCCGGACCAGATTCTTCCGCTCCTGAATCGCCCCCACGTGCAGGATCACCTGCTCCCGCTCGCTCTCCGCCTCCGCGCCCCCCCGGAATCGCACTCCGTGCGGCACCACCCGCAACCGCCCCCGCTCCACCCCCAATAACCCCGCCACCTGTCCCGCCGTGAACTCGCTCACCGCAATGATCAGATCCGACCGCTCCGCTGCCGCCCTCGCCTGTGCGGCGAATCGCGCCCGGAACTCCGCCGTCGAATACTCCGCCGTCAGCACAAACAGATCATGAAACGTGCAAACCGCCCGCTTCAGCCGCGACTCCGGTAACCGCTGGTTCAGACCGTGAAACACGTCATACCCGCACCATGGACCCCCCGCCCCCAAAACCCGTGTCCGCCTCCCCGACCACTCCAATCCCCGCATCAACCGGTGTGCCCGGTAACAATGCACATACTCCCCTTCCGGATGCGCCGCCGCCAGGCCCTGCAGCATCTCCCGGCTGTAGACCCCCACCCCCGACAGGTGCCGCCCCACGCTGTACGTCGCATCGAGCGCTATCTTCAATTCGAGATCTCGTACTCCTTCAACTTCCGGTACAACGTCGTCCGCCCAATCCCCAGCAGATGCGCCGCCATCACCCGGTCCCCCTTCGTGTAGTCCAGTGCCTGCAGGATCGCCCGCCTTTCCATCTCCGCCAGCGGCAGGATCGGCGCCACGATCGGCTGCGATTCCATCACCGGATACCCGTTCACGCCACCCCCCGCGCCCACCGCCGCCCCCGCCGCGGCCTCTGCCGGCACATTCTGCGTCGCCACCCGCAACGCCTCGATCTTTCGCGACTCCGCCGCGTTCAACAGATTCGAAGGCGCATCCGCCATGTGCAGCAGCGGACCCGTGTTCACTGCCACCATGTGCTGGATGCAGTTCTCCAGCTCCCGCACATTCCCCGGCCACTCATAACTCAACAGCAGGTCCAGCAAATCCCCGGACAGCGTGTGCTCGTGCCCGTACAACCGCAGAAAATGATTGATCAGCGCCGGCAGATCGTCCTTCCGCTCCCGCAACGGAGCCAGCCGCATCGTCACCACGTTCAGCCGGTAATACAAGTCCTGCCGGAACGTCCCCTTCTCGACTTCCTTTGCCAGGTCCCGGTTCGTCGCCGCGATTACCCGGAAAGACGACCTCCTGACCTGCAGACTCCCCACCGGACGAAACTCCTTCTCCTGCAACACCCGCAACAACTTCGCCTGCATCTCCAGCGGCAGTTCACCAATCTCGTCGAAAAACGCCGTTCCCCCGTCCGCCTGCTCGATCAGCCCCGTCTTGTTCCCCTGCGCCCCGGTGAACGCCCCCTTCACATGCCCGAATAACTCGCTCTCCATCAATGGACCCACCATCGATGAACAATCCACCACCACGAAATTCCCCCCAGCCCCGCTCCGGTGAATCGTCCGCGCCACCAGTTCCTTCCCCGTCCCCGTCTCCCCCAACAACAACACCGGCCAGTGCCCGCGGCCCAACTTCTGCGCCAGGCGCATCACCTGCTTGAGCCTCGCCGACTGGCCCACCAGTTCGTAAGTCTTTCGCGGAGCTTCCGCTGCCATCATCTTCAGATTCCCCAATACTGTCGCGGTTCGTCACCTGCCGCTATAGTAATAGTGCTTTCGGGAGGGAAATTCTCTACGTTTTCTTTCGCCTCTCCCGATTTTTCCATCCCGGGCCTCCCCGGCGGTTCAGGGGACCCTCAAGGATGAACTTCATCCCAGCGCACGACCAGCGCTTTCCCGCTGATGCTCCGGACCTGCCTCGCGAGCAACGCGGCGGACTCCTCCGTCGGCTCACGCCCCACCAGCACCTGCCATTCGGTACGCGCACCGGCGCGCGGAGCCACTACTACCGGATCGTACCTTTTACTGAGCGCCTTCTTCAACTTCTCCGCCCGCCGCTGCTCCCGGAATACTCCCGCCTGCACCGCGAAATTGCCCGCCGCCCGCCGGTTGTCCCCCGCCGCAATCACCGTCACCCGCACCGGCACTATCCCCGGTCCGATCATCTCGATCACCCGCGCCGCCGCCCGCGATAAATCAATGATCCGGCCCTCGATGAACGGACCCCGGTCCGTGATCCGTACCTCCACCTCTTTTCCGTTCCGCTCATTGTGCACCCGCACCCATGTGTTGAACGGCAGTGTCCGGTGCGCCGCCGTCAACTTCTCCATGTCGTAGATCTCCCCGTTCGCCGCCTGCCGCCCGTGATATGGTTCCCCGTACCAACTCGCGATCCCACGCTCCACCTGCCCTACTCTCGCCGCCGGCGCCGGTGGCGTCCGCCCAGCCCGCTTCTTCTTCGCGCACCCCCCCAGCACCAGTAACAGCACCAGCGCCACCACCAAAATCCACCTGTTTCCCAAGCTCTTCATCACCCCGGTTCCAGATCGCTTCAACTCCCTCCTCCTCCATCCTATGCCACCTTTGTTTGAAACAACCCCAACCTTTTTCGTTTCCTCTCCATTGAGCGGGCTCCCCTCTTCACTTTTCTCTTGACTCGCTTCTCGAACCAAGTTTATAAAGAGATCACACCACGGCCGCACGCGGCCGTGAATTGATGTTCGGGAGAACAATTCGATGAAGCTCGCAACCAAGAAAGCAGCCAAGAAGGCGGCGAAAGCGCCCGCCAAAAAGGCCGCCAAGAAGAAGTAACCGCCCGCATCGTTGTCCGCTGCGGCGGGAACCAGCCGGCCGGCTCCAGTTAGCCTGGAACCGGCCGTTTTATTGCCCTTTTTTCAAATTCCGACCCCACACCGCCACCCGGAACGCCTCCCCCATCGATACCAGCAGCGTCTTCAACTGCCCCCGCAACCGCGCCGCCTCCGCTTCCCCTTCCGCCTCCCCCATCGATACCAGCAGCGTCTTCAACTGCCCCCGCAACCGCGCCGCCTCCGCTTCCCCTTCCGCCGCCAGCACTCCTTCAAATTGATCCGCTTCCCCAGCCCGCAAGACC
>DNFG01000256.1 GCA_003487005.1 Bryobacterales bacterium | reverse complement strand
CTCCGCCCCCCGCGCCACCATCCCAAAAATCGGGAACGAACCCAAAACCCCACGCCGGCTCAACAACTTCATCCTTCACCTCCAAACCAGACAGCTTCGCCTCCAATCATACTCAACTCCACCTCTGCCCCATCCACCCCGGCCCGTTTGCCACACCCGGATTGTAGAATCGAGAAATGCCCGAGGTCTGCCGGTTCTTTGGGATCGTAATCCGGATGTATTACAACGACCACGATCCGGCTCACTTCCACGCCGAATACGGCGAACATGAAGCCCTGGTCGAGATCGAAACCCTGGCGGTCCTTCGCGGTGGTTTGCCGCGATGAGCTCTGGCATTGGTGCTTGAATGGGCGGTCTTGCACAGGCAGGAGTTGAGATCGGATTGGGACCGTGCCCGCCGCGGTGTCATTCTTGAACCGATCTCTCCTTTAGAATAGGAACCAGGATGGCCCTGATTCGCATTGTTGCTGCCGTGGCCCTCGCCGGACGCCGGGTTCAGCTCACCTTGACCGATGGCCGAGTCATCGAGCGCGACCTCGCTCCGCTGCTCACCGGGCCGGTCTTCGACCAGATCCGCCTCAGCGACCAGCGCTTCGCCGAATTGCGCGTCGAAAATGGGACCCTCGTCTGGCCGGATGGCGCCGATCTCTGCCCGGATGTCCTCATCTGGGAAGGATTGCCCCCCGCCGGATCAGTCTCCAACGCGGCATAGCCCCTCGATCTGCACCAGAGGGACCGGCTTCGGCGGGTTCAGCCACCTCTGCGGTGACTTCAATCCTGGCGTGAGTGGCGTCCCCAAGGGAGCCTCACTCGCGATAGCCCGCCGCAACCAACTGATTCTGAAAGAGCCCCCCCGTCAACGGGGTATTCGGTGCCTGGAACCGCCGCCCCGAACCGCCGCCGAACCGGCGAACCCAGTTTCAAACGAGACCGTTACCCTGTGTCCCGAACTTCAACGACCTCACCCGGCTTCATCACCGCGAGAGCGCTCAGGGCGGCAGGAATCAACTGCTCAAGATCCGTACGCCGGTTGGTGCGACCGCATAGGACCAGGATCGAAATGTGGCGTTTTCGCAGATCTTGCTGATACGGAATCTCTTGATCAGCGGTGATCAGCACGTCGAAGCCGGCGGCTTCCGCCGCATCGAGTAGTTGGCCATTCTTCAAACCTGCCAATCCCGCGTGCTTGGCTGACACGCAATCGTGCCCGGCAAAGTGAAGTCGCAGCCGATGGTCGAGGCACTCGTCCAGCAGAAGCCGCATTAGACCTTCGCCAGGCGAAGCTCTTTGCACTCTTCGAGCATCTGGACGGCAAGGTCTCGCGTCACCGTCGGGAACCCTTCGAGAAAATCGTCGAGGGAATCACCGCCTTCCAGGTAGTCGAAAAGCGTCTGGATGGGAACCCTGGTGCCCCGGAAGACGGGTGTCCCATGCATGATTTCAGGGTCGCGTGTCACCGCTTCTTCCATGTCCTCATTGTCGCTGAAGCCGGTTGGTCCTGTAAAACGCCACAGTGTAGAGTGGAGACCGCCAACGCCCGAATCGTCGGCGATCCGGTAATCATCGGCAGTCCACGCTACCCGCTGATCTGTGTCGTGCCCATCACTGGCACGCCAGGGCAAGGGATTCTCTATCCCAGGCTCGCGCCGGGAAGCAGCGGTCTCGTGAAAGAGTCGTTTGCTCTGATCGATCAGATCCGGTCCATCGACAAAACCAGGGTGCGCCGGCTGATTGGGGAAATCTCCGCGGACGAATTGGCACGGATCGACGAGGGTCTGGAGGCGTTTCTGGGGCTTGGCTGACAGGGCTTGGGTGGCCGCTCGATCCTAATGCACGCGGCCTTTCGGCCCCTCGATCTGCACCAGCGGTTCCGGCTTATCCACCGGCGGTGGGACCGGTTTTGGCGGGTTCAGCCACCTTTGCGGCAGTTTTGCCATGTAGATCAGCTTTTCCACCAGCGGCAGCAGGCTCCGGACCGTCTTGCCGTGAAACACCAGGCTACCCGCCACCAGCGCCGGATGCGGGATTGTCGTGCAGCATTTCGCGCAAATATCGATCTCTCCGGCCCGCCCGCGCACATGCAGATCGCGCATTCGCTCCATCTCCGGCGAATTGAAGATCTCCGGCAGCGTCTGTTCCCCGATGCGGCCCACCGGCTTGCCGTCCAGCATGTAGCTCTGGCAGCACGGATACACGTCCCCGTTGTGCTTCACGTACATCGCTCCGCGCCACAAATAATGGCACGGATGCTTCCATTCCGACCCCGCGTGCCCGGCGTCCGGGCGCATCAGGTTCGTCTCGTCTTCCTTGATCCGGATCAGATCCACGCCCGGCACCGCCCGCCAGAACCGCGTGAACTCCTCCACCTCCGCCGCGTTGCCGTCCATCCGGACCAGTTGCACCACGATCTGCAATTTCGACTTCCGCCGCGCTTTCAACTCGCAAAACCCCACGAAATTGTCGCGCACCCGCTCGAACTTCGCCCCCTTGCGATAGAACTCGAAGGTCTCCTTCTTCGCCCCGTCAAAGCTCAGCGTGATGTGCTCGAGCGGAGTCGCCAGCAACTTCTCCGCCGCCGCTTCGTCCAGCAGCGTCCCGTTGGTCGAAATCAGCGTCGAAATCGCGTGATCGTGGCATAAACCGATCCGCTCGTGAATCTTCGGATCCAGCAGCGGTTCACCCAGGCCGATCAGCATCATGTGCTCGGCCGTCGTCCCGGCTTCGCGGACCAGCGTCTCGTAGACGGCGTCCTCCATGTCTTCCTTCGGCTGTTTGTGCGTCTCCCGAGGGCACATCACGCAATAGATATTGCATTTCGCCGTCGTTTCGACGATATACTCCACCGGCAACGCCCCCACGCGCCGGTGGCGGCGCAGGTACGCCCACAACAACTTGGCTCGGTTCCAGATTCGCATGCGCCGGGGAGTTCGCCTATTATTGTACCGTCCACTGTCCCGCCGGCATCGACAAGGAGATTATGCAGCAACGAATCCGGGCGTTGAACGATGCGCCCGTCCGCTCCGGCGCGCAGTACGTTCTCTACTGGTCCCAGATGAACCGCCGCGTGGACTCCAACCACGCTCTCGCCCTCGCCATCCAGAAGGCCAACGCCCTCAAACTGCCGGTTCTGTTCTACGAAGGGCTCACCTGCAGCTATCCCGAGGCCAGTGACCGGATGCACACTTTCGTCCTCGAAGGCGTCCCCGAGACCGCCCGCCGCCTCGCCCGCCGTGGCATCGGCTACTGTTTTCACCTGCGCCGCCGCCGGTCCGCCCCCAACGACATCCTCTATCGCCTCGCCGCCCAAGCCGCCCTGCTCGTCACCGACGATTACCCCACTTTCATCGCTGCGAAGCACAACGCCTCGGTTCCGGCCAAACTTGACATCCCCTATCTGGTGGCCGATTCCAGTTGCATCGTCCCGATGAACGTTCTGCCCAAACGCGAGTACGCCGCCTACACCATCCGCCCGAAGATCAAAAAACTGCTCCCCGAGTACCTGGAACCCGCTCCGGAGCCCCTTCCGGCCGTCAATTGGACCCTCCCACCCCCCGAATTTCACACCGAAGTCACCAACGCGAACATTCCCGCGCTCGTCGCCTCCTGCGAGATCAACCACGCCATCAAACCCTCGCTCAAGTACACAGGCGGACGCCTCGCCGCCGAGGCCACGCTCCGCCACTTCCTCGACAACAACCTCCGCCGCTATGCCCGGGAGCGCAACGAGCCGAGCGCCCACGCGACCTCTAACCTGAGTCCTTACTTGCACTTCGGGATGATCTCGGCTCTCGAAATCGCCCTCGCCGCCCGCAAACACGCTGAAGAAAACCACCTGATCGCCGACGAATTCCTCGAGGAACTGATCGTCCGCCGCGAACTCGCCTTCAACTTCGCCCGCCACGCTCCAAAGCCCGATTGCCTCGTCAATCTCCCCGATTGGGCCCGCAAAACCCTGCTGAAACACGCGCGGGACCACCGCGACCCCGTGTACGACCGCCCCACTTTCGAGCACGCCCGCACCCACGACCCGCTCTGGAACGCCTGCCAGAAAGAACTCCTGCTCCGCGGCACCATCCACGGCTACTACCGGATGTATTGGGGCAAAAAGATCATCGAATGGTCGCCCACCTGTCAGGACGCCCTCGAAACCATGGTTTTGCTGCATGATCGCTACGCCCTGGACGGACGGGATCCGAACACATACACCAATATTTTGTGGTGTTTCGGCCTGCACGACCGCCCCTGGCAGGAGAGGCCGATTTTTGGCATGATTCGCTACATGAGCTACGACGGAATGAAGCGCAAAACGGGCGTGGACGCGTATTTGCGCGAGATCGCAGCGCTTGAACAGAAGGGAGGGTAGCGAGGTGCGGGTTGCTTTGACGGGTGCACGCGGATTCGTCGGCAGTGCGCTGACAGAACTGCTTCAGAATCAAGGACATGAAACGAAGGCGCTGTCGCGCTGGCCGAGTCCAGCGGACCTCGAAGGCGTCGAAGCCGTGGTGCATTTGGCCGGCGAACCGGTCGCGCAGCGGTGGACGGCGGAGGCGAAACGGAGGATCCGGGACAGCCGGGTGCTGGGGACGCGGCACCTGGTGGAGTCGATCAAGTCATTGGAAATAAAGCCAAAAGTGGTTCTGTGCGCCTCGGCGACGGGCTTTTACGGGCACCGGGGTGATGAAGTTCTGACGGAAGAATCGGGGGCGGGCGAGGGGTTTCTGGCAGAGACGTGCCGGGAGTGGGAGAATGAAGCTAAATTATTGGAAACATTGGGAGTTCGGGTGGTTTTTGTGCGGATTGGGATTGTGCTGGGGCGCGGGGGCGGGGCCTTGGCGAAGATGCTGCCGCCGTTCAGGCTGGGCGTGGGCGGGCGTCTAAGTCATGGAAAACAATGGATGTCGTGGATCCATCGAGAGGATCTGGCGCGGTTGATGGCGTGGGCGCTGGAGAAGGAGGAATTGCGGGGGGTGGTGAACGGGACGGCGCCGGGGGCGGTCACGAATGCCCAATTCACGCGCGTTCTGGCGCGGGTTTTGCGGCGTCCAGCGGTCTTCCCAGTGCCTGAATTTGTCTTGAAACTGGCATTCGGGGAGATGGCGCGGGTTTTGCTCGAAAGCCAGCGCGTGAAGCCGGAAGTGGCTGAAGAAAAAGGCTTTGTATTCAAATATCCGGATTTGGAGCCGGCGTTGCGGGAGTTGCTGGGCGGGTAACCAGAGATTGTCTATTGTACATGTACAATAGA
>DNFG01000257.1 GCA_003487005.1 Bryobacterales bacterium | reverse complement strand
GCTAGGCATCTATACCGGCTACCCGTTCACCGTGAAGGCCAGCTTCCACTCCGGCGTCCCGCTCCACCAGCAGATCGTGGACATCGGCAGGCGCACCGCGCGCCTCTGCGCCCACGAGACCTACATGGACTGCCCCTACTACGAGCAGCTCNNCACATCCATCTCGACTACACCGAAGCCCTCTTTGAAGAACTCAAACCCCGCCGCCGCAAGGGCAACCGCGCCGTCACCCAGGGCAAATCCTTCATCGGCTACGGCGACGCCGTCCTCCCCGACGGCCGCCCCCACACCTGGCGCCCCCTCTACTGGCGCACCTTCATGTACCTCCGCCTCACTGTCGAAACCGCCGCCGAACCCCTTGTCCTCAACGACATTCGCTCACTCGAAACCAGCTACCCCTTCCAGTTGAACGCCCGCTTCGAGTCCGGCGTCGAACTCCACCAGCGCATCATCGACACCGGCTTCCGCACCGCCCTCCGCTGCGCCCACGAAACCTACATGGATTGCCCCTACTACGAGCAACTCCAGTACGTCGGCGACACCCGCATCCAGGCCCTCGTCTCCCTCTATGCTTCCGGCGATGCCCGCCTGATGCGCAACGCCATCGAACAGATCGACTCCTCACGCACCGCCGAAGGCGCCACCCTCTCCCGCGCCCCGAGCGTCCTCCAGCAGTACATCCCCCCCTTCTCGCTCTGGTGGATCGGCATGCTCCACGACTACTGGCGCTATGTCGACGACCCCGGCTTCGTCCGCGAAATGATGCCCGGCGTCCGCGCCATCCTCGCCTTCTTCGAGCGCTACGAACGCGAAGACGGACTCCTCGGCGACATGCCCTGGTGGAACTACGTCGATTGGGTCAACTCCTGGCGCAGCGGACGCCCCCCCAGCGAACCCGGCCTGATGCCCGCCTCCATCCAACTCCAGTGGCTCCTCGCCTTCCAGTACGCCCGCGACCTCGAACGCGGCGCCGGCCGCCCCGCCGAAGCCCGCCGCTGCGCCGAGCGCGAAAATCAGCTCAAAACGCGCATCCAAACCACGTTTTGGGACGAAAAACAGCGCCTCTACACAGAAGATGCCGCCCACCAGCACCCCTCCCAGCACGCCAACGTCCTCGCCGTCCTCGCCGGTCTCCCCGCCCTCGCGCGCGACCTGATGGAACGTGTCGAAGCCGACAAGACCATGGCCCAGTGCTCCGTTTACTTCCGCTATTACCTCGACCGCGCCATGGTGGCCGCCGGCCTCGGCGACCGTTACCTCGAACGCCTCGGCACCTGGGAGTTCATGCTCGCCGAAGGTCTGACCACCTGGGCCGAGAAGGACGACCCCTTCACCCGCTCCGACTGCCACGCCTGGGGCGCCAGCCCCAACGTCGAATTCCTTCGCACTGTCCTCGGCGTCGATTCCGCCGCCCCCGGCTTTGCCCGTGTCCAGGTCAAACCCCACCTCGGCCCCTTGCGCGAGGTCCGCGGCATCGTCCCCCACCCCAAGGGGATGGTCCGCGTCCAGGTCCGGCGCACCGCCCAGGGCCTCGACGTCCAGGTCCAGACCCCGCCGGGCGTCCCCTTCGACATCATCCGCTGACCCCAACAGAAAGGGCCGCTCCGGAATCTTCCGGAACGGCCCAGGTTGTTAAACACGCTTGCGGGAGTCTGTCTAAAGCAACCGGAAATTCACTTCTACATTCGCCTGGACCGGCACGGCCTTGCCGTCCTTGAAACCGGGGCGGAAGCGCCACTTGCTCACCGCTTCAATCGCCTTCTCGTCCAGGCCCATGCCCAGCGACCGGACCACCCGGATATTCCGCGTCCGGCCTTCCTCGTCCACCACGATCGCCAGCAGCACGGTTCCCTGATACTTGGCCTTCCGCGCCTCTTCCGAGTACTCCGGCTCCACCTTGAAGATCGGAGTCGGGGCCGAAACGCCGCCGCCAATCCGGAACGCGCCGCCGCCCGTGCCGCCGCCTTCTCCAGGGCCGAAACCGCCGCCCTTACCCGAACCCACGCCGCCACCCGAACCGGTCCCAATCCCGCCGCCCGAACCCGGACCACCCGAAGGCGGACCATACTTCGCCAGAGGATCACCAAAATTGGGCATATTCACGTTCGGCAACGCCACGTCCGGCGGCACCAGAATCGTCGGCTCCATCACCAGTTTCGGATTCTCATTCATGATCACCGCCGCCGGCGGCGTGAACTGCTTCAGCGACTGCCGCGGCAACCGCCCCTTGCTCGGCGGGGTCAATTCGCGCGTCCCGCCGCCCCCGCCGCCGCCCATCGCCTGCTTCTGCACCGGCGCCTTGGGCATGTAGGGATCCAGATCCACCGGCGTGAAGATCGAAACCGACTGCTTCACCGCCGTCTGCACCGTCTTGCTCGTTCCCAGCGCCAGCGCCAGCGCCACCATTCCGATATGCACCACCAGCGAAATCGCCTGCGAACGGCTCTTGTACTCGTCCTTGCCAAACAGTTCCCGCACCTGCACGGGCTTCGACGTCACTTCGAGCGGCGGTAACTTCTTCGGAAACAGCAGATCTTTCAGGTTCAGAACCAGGTTCTGATACCATGGCCGCTCCGCGCTCTCCATCTCCACGAAGGTGCCGCCCATCGCGGCCATCTCTTCCTTGCTCAGCGCCCGCGACGTCACCGGAGGGGGGGGAGGCGGGCTCACCAGAGCCGAAAAATTCTCTGCAACCCGCGCGAAAAAGCTCTTGGGCTTCTGATTCAGCTCCGCCAACCGGCGCAGCATCGGATCATCGCTCGCCGCCAGTTCCTGTTCCGTCATCGGCCGGAACGTCACCTGCATCGGCCCCGCCGGCTTCTCTGCAAACGATTCCTTGATACTCGCGAACAGGGTCATGAACCAGGGCTTCGACGGCGCAATGAGGAACAGTGGATCCTCGTGTGCCGCCCGCCCAGGCACCGCTTGACCCGCCCGCGGTTCGGGGGTCTCTTTTGGGTTGGGATAGTGCGCCTGCATACCTGCCTGTCGTCCGCTTTCGGGCATACTGCTGTTACGATCAGTCTCGATCCGGTTGCTCTCCTAGGCTCTTAGACGCAGCGTGCCGGGCAAAGTTGCACGAATCACGGTGCGGAGGCCCTCCAACTTACAAGAAATTGTAGCACGAACCACTGCCGGGGTCGAACCCTTCCAGAATTTGTAAGTTGTTCAAAAATAAATACTAAATAGTACCAATAGTCCTGTTTCGAGACCCTCGCGCCGCCTTCCGGGCAAAAACCGTGGGCCTTCGTCCTCTCTCCCTTCCCACCTATCGCTCCCCGCCGCCCGCTGGTTACGGTTCCGTCCGGATTAAACCGCTCTCGCCAGCATCACCGTAATATCGTCCGCCTGCTCGTCCTGGAACGACGCCAACTGCCCGGCCAGTTCCTCCGCGCCTCGCTCAGGCGATTCGCGAATCAGCCCTATCAGCCGTTCCTCTCCCCCCAGGCCATCCTCGGCCGCAAACGGCTCACTCGCTCCATCCGAGTACAACACCACCAGATCCCCCCGCTCCAGGGCGATCTCCCCGACCTCGACGTCCAGATCCGGCAAAATTCCGATCACCGGCGCGGTCGTCGCCAGCGTCGCCGCGACTTTGCCTCCCCGGATCACCAACCCCGACGGATGACCGCAGTTGACGTAGCGCAGCACCCGCGACCCGTCGTCGTACTCCCCCAGCAGGAGCGTCGCATAATGCTCCGGCGCCGTACTCTCCCGGAACTGCTGGTTCAACGCCCGCAGCATCCCCGGCAGACTCCCCGAAATCTGTGGCGCCAGGCTCCGGATCGCCGCCTGCAGGTTCGCCATCAACAGCGCCGCCGCCATGCCCTTGCCCGAGATATCGGCCAGCACCAGCCCCGCCCGCCCCGGTCCCAGGTCCAGATAATCGTAAAAATCCCCGCCCACCAACCCCGCCGGACGGCAATGCGCGTCCATCGCCAGTGACGCCAGTGCCGGCCTTCGCTGCGGCAGCAACTGCCGCTGCACCCCCCGTGCGATCTCCAGATCCCGTGCTATCCCGTCCCGCCGCGCCGCCGCCGGCGCCAGATGCTTCCGGACCGTCTCCACCAACCGCGCGTTGTCCCAGGGCTTCGGCACGAAATCCCGCGCCCCCCGCCGCATCGCCTCCACCGCCAGTTCAATCGACCCCCACGCCGTCATCACCACCACCGGCGGCGGCGCCGGCAACCCGCCCAGCCTCTCCAGCAGGTCCAACCCCTCCTGCCCGGACGTCGTGTCCCGCGTGTAATTCAAATCAATCAACACCAGCGACGGCATCCGCGCCGCCGCCGCCCGGTAGGCCGAATCCGGGTCGCCTACCGCCTCCGTCTCCCACCCTTCGCCCTTCAGAAGCAGCTTCAGAGCCATCAACACGTCCGGTTGATCGTCAGCAATCAGAATCCGCGCGGCATCCAGCATCGTCAAATACCTGTGCGCAATCCGGACGCCACTCCAATTCCCCCAAATTTCAATCAGTTACACCCCCATTCCCGCGTCCGGGTGTCCGTTTTTGGGACGAGCCTGCCCGCTCCGGCCGTCCTCGCCCCTGCTACAATTCGATTCACGAATGTTTTTTGCGGACTTCATGGCCCTGTAACCCGTCTCCCCCATAACTAGGGTGGAGGCGACCTTTGACTCCTCTTTCGACCGCGTCCATGCTGAGCTATATCGAGCGCCGCGACCACCTGGTGATGCGCCGCGTCCATCGCTGGCGCGCCCCCCGCTGGGTCCGCCTCTGGATGGTCTGGGCCACCCGCGGCGGTGATGGCTGGCTCTGGCTCGCCCTCGCAACCACCCTGATGCTCCTCGGCGGCGATACCGGCCGCCGCGCCACCCTCGAAGCCTCCGCCGCCGGACTCCTCGGCGTCGCCATCTTCATGTTTCTCAAGCGGTTAACCGGCCGTAAACGCCCCTGCCACCTCGAACCCCACTGCTGGTCCACCCTCCTCCCCCCCGATCAGTTCAGCTTCCCCTCCGGCCACACCATCACCGCCTTTGCCATCACCATCCCCGTCGCCGGCCACTTCCCCGACGCCATGCCCGCCCTCCTGTTCTGCGCCCTCAGCATCGCCCTCTCCCGCGTCCTCCTCGGCATGCACTTCATGTCCGATGTCCTCGCCGGGGCCCTTCTCGGCTCCGGCCTCGGCTGGGCTTTCTTCGGCCTGCTCTGACTGCCATCGCTTTTGTCTATTGTATATGTACAATAGACAAAACTCCCCGCCCTGCCTAGATCGACTCCAGTTCTTCTTCCAGCAACTGCTTCTGGTGCAGATCCGCGTAGTACCCGCCTCGCGTAATCAACTCTTCGTGCCGCCCCTGTTCCACGATCCTGCCCTGATCCAAAACGTAAATCCGGTCCGCCTGCCGGACCGTCGACACCCGGTGCGAAATCAGGATCGTCGTCCGCCCTTTCATGAACGCCCGCAAACGCCCCAGAATCCGCTCCTCGGTGATCGTGTCCACCGCTGACAGCGCATCATCCAGAATCAGAATCCGCGGATCCCTCAGGATCGCCCGCGCGATCGCCGTCCGCTGCTTCTGCCCTCCCGACAGCGTGATCCCCCGCTCGCCCACCACGGTCTGGTAGCCCAGCGGAAAATCCTCGATATCCTTGTCCAGCCCCGCCATCTCCGCCGCTGCCCGTATCTGCTCTTCGCTCGCGTTATCCACGCCGAACGCGATATTCTCGCCCAGCGTCGCACTGAAAAGGAACGTTTCCTGCGGCACGAATCCGATCAGCCGGCGCAATTCCTCCGGGTCCAGTTGCCGTACATCCACCCCTCCGATCCGGACCTCCCCTTCCACCGGGTCCAGCAGCCGCGCAATCAGTTGCACCAGCGTGCTCTTGCCCGAACCCGTCCGCCCCACGATCGCCACCGTCTCCCCCTGCCCGATCCGCATGTCCACGCCAGTCAGCGCATTGAAGCCGTTCCAGCCCATCCGCGCCCCGTGCAGCCCGATCGTTACCTCTTCCGGCACCGCCTCCGGCGCTTCCGGCGCCACAATCCCCGGCTTCTCGTCCAGCACCGCCCGGATCCGCTTCAGCGACGCGCTGCCCCGCTGCATCAGGTTCACCACCCACCCGAACGCGATCATCGGCCACACCAGGATCCCCATGTACGTGTTGAACATGACGAAACTGCCCAGCGACAGGTCGCCATCCAGCAACCGGAATCCGCCCACCAGCAGCACCAGCATGAACGTCAGCCCGATCAGCGCCTGCAACAGCGGCATAAACAGCCCCGAAAGCCTTGCCAGACGCACATTCTGATGAATAAATCGCTCGTTTAGCGCCGCGAACTGCTCCAGTTCCGCCTCCTCCTGTGCATACGCCCGCACCACCCGCACCCCGCTCAAATTCTCCTGCACCCGCGAACTGATGTCCGAAAACAGCCCCTGAATCTTCTCGAACCGCCGGTGAATCCGCTGCCCGAAATAGATCACCACGAACGTCACCACCGGAGCCGGCGTCAGCGCCCACAACGTCAACCGCCAATCCACCGAAAACATGATCGCCAGCGCCAGCAGAAACGTCAGCGCCGTCTCGATGAAGTACATCAGCGCCGGACCCAGCATCATCCGGACCGCGTTCAAATCATTGGTCGAACGCGCCATCAGATCGCCCGTCCGGTGCCCCCCGTAAAACCCCGAATCCAGCCTCGTGAACTGCCGGAACAGGTCGTTGCGGATGTCGAACTCCACGTCCCGCGAGATGCCCACCAGGATCACGCGCATCCAGTACTGGAAAAACGCTTTCACCGCCGCCATCGCCAGCAGCGCTCCGCAGAACAGATACAACACATTCAGCGGCCGCCCCGCCGACACTGAATCGATCGCCAGCTTGATCATCAGCGGAATCCCCGCGCCCGCCACGTCCTTCAGGACCAGCGCCCCCAGTCCCAGCGCGATGCCGCGCCGGTAGCGGCTCAAATAAGGCACGGCGGTGTCGAGAAAGGGTCTCATAGTCAAATGCCGAAGGGCGAAGTTACCAGTTTCACCCATTCCAGGAAGATCGCTTTCCGCCCCTCGCGGCTCGCATACCAGGTCGCGGTCTCGTAATGCAGCGGTTCGGCCGCCACCGGCACGATCGTCACTTCCGGCATCGCCTCCCGCGCCAGCGTCGCCGCCCGCCGCAAATGGGTCGACACGCTCACCAGCAGAATTCGCTTCAACCCCCGCCCGCGCACCGCCGCCGCCAGTTCAATCACTTCCGCCCGCGTCGACGTCCCCTCGACCGGCACGCACTCGAAGTATTCCCCCGGATACCCCCGCTTCGCCGCCAACCGCGTCGCCGCCTCGCATTCCGGCAACTCGTACCAGCCCGATGGACTGCTCACCAGCGCTTTCGGCGCATACCCCGCCCGGACCAGTTCCCCTGCCTTCAGAATCCGCTCGCCATGCCAGCCTCCCGCCAGCACCACCACCGCCTCCGCCTTCACCGGCGGCCGCCCCACATCCGGATATTCCGCAAGAAATCGCAGCGCCGGCCGCCACCAGAAAACGGCGGACGCCACCACCAGCAATGTCAGTAAAAGGAGGAATGCTCCGCGTCGGCGCGGCATTTGAAGAAAGCGTTAGTCCTCGGGATCCACGCGCCCCGCGCGCTTCAGTTCCTGATACATCCGCTCCACCTCCGCCTCGTCCTCCGGCGTCAACAACCGGACCCGCGGCGCCGCCATTCGCGGCGGCGGCGGAGCCGCCGGCTCCCCGAAAATCTGCCGGTACGGCACCCCGTTGATCAGCGATTGCGTCGCATTCTGCTGGATCGCTCCCAAAAGCTGGTTCGCCGTCTCCATATCCCCCGGATACAACAGCCGGACCCGCGAACCGTCCGCCAGCGTCAGATAGGCCACCATTGGCGCCGCCCAGCCCGTCTGGTCCACCCGCCGGATGTCACTCCACTGGATCGACCGCGACCCGATCTGCAGGTAGGTGTCCTGCACCTCGATCACCGGCTGCAGCGCCAGTGTCAGCAACAGCGCAGCACTGCCCAGAAACAGCAACCCCGGCAAGAGCGCCGGCAGCCACGTCACCGCAATCCAGCCCGAAAATGCCGCCAGTCCCATCGCCACCGCGGCCGACGTCAGATAGAAGCGGGATGGTGCGTATCTCGTCATGGCAGTGCCCTGATTTCAGGCTAACGCTCATCCCCCCCCGCGTCAATCACCCGCCGCCATCCGCCAGGCATAGTGCAATCCGCTCACCCCCGTGAAAACCGCCGTCAACACCACCAGCGCCGGCAGCACCAACCCGACCCCCAGCCCCGGTACGCCGCGGCCGGGTGCTGCCTATTCCCCCCACAACATCTGAAAAACCGTGCTCGTCTTTCCCCACACCGACGGCGGAAACCGCCGCGTCCGCTCCCGCCCCAATAACACCCCCGCCGCCGCCAGAATCGCCACATCCCGCCCCAAAACCAATCCCAC
>DNFG01000431.1 GCA_003487005.1 Bryobacterales bacterium | reverse complement strand
CGCGCCCCACCACCCCCCCCCCCCCCTGCCGCTCCCGCGCCGACACATCCCGGAACTCCCCAGGATCCCTCCGCAGATCAAACAGCCGCGAATACCGCCCCGGCGCCGGATTGTCCGTCTCGTAGCCATCCATCCGCCGCCGCTTGCCCGACCCGTGGATGAACTTCCACCGCGCATCCCGGATGTACACCTCCTCGTTCTCCTGGTACTCCAGAAAGACATGATCCCGCGGCTTCCCTGGACGCCCTCCCCTCAAGTACGGCGTCAACGCCTGCCCGTGCATCACCGGCAGTGCCGGCGCCCCCAGCATCTCCAGCACCGCCGGCCCCAAATCCACGTGCTCCGTGAAATCCGTCACCACCCCCGCCTTCACCCGCCCCGGCCACCGCACCAGCAGCGGGACCCGCAGCGCCGGTTCATACCCGCAGTGCTTCTCGAACCGCCCATGATGACCCAGGCAATATCCGTGATCCGCCGTGTACACCACCAGCGTCTCTTCCTCCAGTCCCAACTCCTTCAACTTCCCCAGCACCCGCCCCAGATTCCTGTCCAGAAAATGCGCCGACGTGTAATACGCCGCCATGATCCCCCGCTTCTGCTCGTCGCTCAACCCCCGGAAGATCAGCGGAATCTGCCACGCGTCTTCCGGTCCCACCCGCGGCGCCGTGAACGTCTCCGCCGCGAACCGTTCCCGGTCCTCCACCGGAAAATCAAATGGCGAATGAGGCTCGTGCAAACTCACCCACAACGCAAACGGCTTCCCCGCGTTCGCCTCCAGGTACTCGCACGCCTGCTCCGCGATGAACGTCCCCCGCATCTCCGCGTCCACCCTCGGATACGGCCGCTTCTCGGCGTTCAACCACTGTGCCGCCGGCGTCCGGAACGGCTGCCACGGCAATGGCTGCGTCGCCACCCCCTCCGGCAGCGGCCCCTCCTTCACCGCCTCCCGCCACCGCTTCATCATCTGGTCCTCGGTCATGCACACATCAAACCCGTGCAACCCCGGCCGCCCAGGCTGATTGAAGTGCATCTTCCCGAACGCCGCCGTCTGATACCCCGCCGCCCGCAACTGCTTCGCCAGCGTCGGCTTCTCCTCGCTCAACGCCGTCCGCAACTGCGTCACCCCCGCACTGTGCGGCATCTGCCCCGTCAATAGCGACTGCCGCGACGGTGTGCACACCGGCGAATTGCAGTAATGCCGGCTGAACCGCAATCCCTCCCCCGCCAGCCGGTCCAGATTCGGCGTCGCCGCCTGCCGGTCTCCGTCCGCCCCCAACACATACCCGGCGTGATCATCCGCCATCAGAAACAACAGGTTCGGCCGCTTCGTCCCCTGCCCGCGGCTCACCACCGCCGGCGCTGCGCAGAATGCCCTTCTTGTGATCACGTCCGAGATTCTATAATCATGAACAAGGGAAAGTGTTACAAGCTTCCAGGAATCCTATGGACCGGACAATGTCTCCACGCACGGCTGAAGTGCTCCACGCCATTGTGCAGGCCTATATTGAAACCGGCGAACCCGTCGCCTCCCGCATCATCGCCCGCCGCCGCCGCGATCAGATCAGCCCCGCCACCATCCGCAACATCATGGCCGATCTCGCCGATGAAGGCTACCTCGATCAGCCCCACACCTCCGCCGGCCGCGTCCCCACCGCCAAGGCCTTCCGCCACTTCGCCGAATCCCTCGCCGCCCACCGCCTTCTCGCCAACGAACTCACCCGCCTCCGCTCCGACCTCAACCAACTCCAGACCGTCGACCAGCGCGCCGAACGCGCTACCTCCCTCCTCACCGAACTCACCCGCAACGTCGGCATCGCCGCCGCCATCCCCACCGCCACCCTGACCCTCGACCAGATCGAACTCCTCGCCCTCCCCGACCACCGCGTCCTCATGGTTGTCGTTACCCGCGATGGCATGGTCCGCAACCAGCTCGTCCAACTCGACGAACCCGTCTCCCAGGACGATCTCACCTCCATCCGCAACTACGTCAACCTCCACTTCGCCGGCTGGACCCTCCCCGCCATCCGCATCGAAATGGAGCGCCGCCTCGAACTCGAATCCGCCGCCTACGACTCCCTCCTCCGCCGCCTCACCATCCTCTATTCCAAAGGCCTCCTCGATATCGGCCTCACCCCCGTCGTCTACCTCAACGGCGCCTCCAATCTCGTCGGACTCGACCTCCACCTCACCAAGGAAAAACTCCGCGATCTCCTCCACGCCCTCGAAGAGAAGAAACGCCTCATCGAAATCCTCGACCAGTTCCTCGGCGCCGGCGGTGAACAGGTCCAGGTCCGCGTCGGCCTCCGCGAAGCCCATCCCGCTCTCGATGAATTCGCCCTCATCGGTCTCACCATCGAACTCCCCGGCGGTCTCGCCGCCCGCATGGCCGTCCTCGGCCCCATGCGCATGAACTATCCCCGAGTCATGTCCGCCGTCCTCCATGTCGGCGAGGCCCTGCGCACCCTCCACGCCTGAACCGCCGCCCCCAACACTCTGTTACGCTGAAAGTTTGTAACCCCCATGACGGACCAGGAACTGCCCCAAGCCGAATCTGCGCCCGATGCCGGCGAACCCATCTCCGAACCGCCCGCCGAGGCCACCCCGGACGCCCTCATCGCCGAACGCGACCAACTCCTCCGCGATAAAGCCGACCTCCAGGAAATGCTGCTCCGCCGCGCCGCCGAGTTCGACAACTTCCGCAAACGCACCGACCGCGAACGCACCGAACTGATCGAATTCGCCGCCGCCGACGCCGTCAAGTCCCTCCTCCCCATCCTCGACGACTTCGAACGCGCCCTCGCCCAACCCTGCGCCGACCCCGACTACGCCAAAGGCGTCGCCCTCATCCAGCAACGCCTCGCCGATACCCTCGCCAAACTCGGCCTCGAACCCATCCCCGCCGAAGGTCAACCCTTCGACCCCAATTTCCATAACGCCATCGAAATGGTCCCCTCCGAGGAACACGAGGACCAGACCGTCTTCCAGGACCTGCAACGCGGCTACCTTTTCAAGGGCCGCCTCCTCCGCCCGTCCATGGTGCGCGTCGCCTCTCGCAGTTAATTGCCTATGCCTGCCGCCAAGCGTGATTATTACGAAGTCCTTGGCGTCGCTCGCGGCGCCTCCGAATCCGAACTCAAGAGCGCATACCGCAAACTCGCTCTCAAGTACCACCCCGACCGCAACCCAGGCGACAAAGACGCCGAAGAACGCTTCAAGGAAGCCGCCGAAGCCTACTCCGTCCTCAGCGATGCCGGCAAACGCCAGGCCTATGACAACTACGGCCACGCCGGCCTCGGCGCGTCTGGCGCCGCCCCCGACTTCAATGCCGACGCCTTCTCCGACTTCGCCGATATCTTCGGCGACTTCTTCGGCTTCGGCGACATGTTTGGTTCCGGCGGCGGCCGCCGCCGCAATCGCGCCCAGCGCGGCGACGACGTCCGCTACGACCTTGAGATCTCCTTCGAGGACTCCATGCGCGGCCTCGAAGAATCCATCCAGGTCCCCCGCCTCGAAGCCTGCGACGCCTGCAACGGCTCCGGCGCCGAAGCCGAAGACGGCTGGACCACCTGCTCCGTCTGCCGTGGCCGTGGCGAAGTCTTCTACCAGCAGGGCTTCCTCTCCATTCGCAAAACCTGCGGCCAGTGTGGCGGCCGCGGCAAGATCCTCCGCCGCCCCTGCAAGAAGTGCAAGGGCGAAGCCTACATCCAGACCACCAAAAAGCTTAAGGTCAAAATCCCCGCCGGCGTCGATACCGGCATGAAACTCCGCGTCGGCGGCGAAGGCCAACCCGGTTCCAATGGCGGCCCCCCCGGCGACCTCTACGTCTTCCTCTCCGTCGCCGCCCATCCCGTCTTCGAACGCCGCGAGTATGACCTCCACTGCGTCATCCCCGTTAATATCGCCCAGGCCGCTCTCGGTACCGAAGTCCACGTCCTCACCTTCGACGGCCTCGAAACCCTCAAAGTCCCCGACGGCATCCAGAGCGGTGAAACCCTCCGCCTCCGCAATAAAGGCGTCCCCTTCGTCAACGGCGGCGGCCGCGGCGACCTCATTGTCCACATCGAAGTCAAAACCCCCCGCAAACTCAATCGCGAGCAGCGCAAACTCCTCGAACAACTCCGCGATACCCTCCCCGCCGAGAACGAACCCCAGGAGAAATCGCTGCTCGAAAAACTGAAGGACTACTTGATGTGACCCGGGCCCCCGAGCCTGAACGCCAACCCGATTACCTCTCGCGCATTCTCACCGCGCGCGTCTACGACGTCGCCATCGAATCCGCCCTCGACCCCGCCCCCCTCCTCTCCGCCCGCCTGCGCGCCCGCGTCCTCCTCAAGCGCGAGGACCAGCAACCCGTCTTCTCCTTCAAACTCCGCGGCGCTTACAACAAAATGAGCGGCCTCTCCCCCGAGACCCTCGCTCGCGGCGTCGTCGCCGCTTCCGCCGGCAATCACGCTCAGGGCGTCGCCCTCGCCGCCGCGCGTCTCCACTGCCAGGCCACCATCGTCATGCCCGTCACCACGCCGCGTATCAAGGTCAACGCCGTCGCCGCCCGCGGCGCGCGTGTCGTCCTCCACGGCGAATCCTACGACGACGCCTATCGCCACGCCGCCGCCCTCGCCACTGATTCCGGCGCCACCTTTATCCACCCCTACGATGACCCCGACATCATCGCCGGTCAGGGCACCATCGCCATGGAGATCCTTCTCCGCCACCCCCAACCCATCACCGCCGTCTTCGTCCCCGTCGGCGGCGGCGGCCTCCTCGGCGGCGTCGCCGCCTACATCAAACGCGTCCGCCCCGAGATCAAGGTCATCGGTGTCGAACCCGTCGACGCCGCCTCCATGCACGCCGCCCTCGAAGCCGGCGCGCCCGTCCGCCTCAAACACGTCAACCTCTTCGCCGACGGCGTCGCCGTCAAACAGGCCGGCACGGAGACCTTCCGCCTCGCCGCCCTCTACGCCGACGAAATCGTCACCGTCACCACCGACGAAATCTGCGCCGCCATCAAGGATGTCTTCGAGGACACCCGCTCCGTCCTCGAACCCGCCGGCGCCCTCTCCGTCGCGGGGNCCAAGGAATATGCCCGCCAGAACAAGCTCAAGGACAAGAACCTGGTCGCCGTGACTTCCGGCGCCAACATGAATTTCGACCGCCTGCGCTTCGTCGCCGAACGTGCCGAATTCGGCGAACAGCGTGAAGCAGTGTTCGCCGTGACGCTGCCGGAGAAGCCGGGCGCCTACAAGAAGTTCCTGTCGCTGATCGGCAAGCGCAACGTCACCGAGTTCAACTACCGCTACAACTCCGACAGCGAAGCGCATGTTTATGTCGGTATCCAGGTCAGCGACCGCAAGGAATCGCTGAAACTACTCGACAGCCTGCACAAGCACGGCTATGCGGCGCTTGACCTGAGCGACGACGAAATGGCCAAGAATCACGTCCGGCACATGGTCGGCGGCCACGCGCCGCAGGTCTGCCAGAAGGGCATGAAGGAACTGGTCTACCGTTTCGAGTTTCCCGAGCGTCCGGGCGCCCTGATGAACTTCCTGGAGCGCATGAGCAGCGGCTGGAACATCAGCCTCTTCCATTACCGCAACCACGGCGCCGACTACGGTCGCGTGCTGGTCGGCATGCAGGTGCCGCCGGCGGAAATGAAACAGTTCCGCGAGTTCCTGAAAAACCTTGGTTACGCGCATTGGGATGAGAGCGAGAACCCGGTCTACAAGCTGTTTCTCGGCTAAGCACAAATGTTCATAAGAAACTGCGATTTCATTCTTTGTAGCGATTAACAAGCTCGCTAGACTGCGGCAATCAACTCCCGGAGAACATGGATGAACATCGCCAAGAACATCAGCGCGCTGGTCGGCAATACGCCGCTGGTCGAGATCAACCGTCTTGCTGCCGGTAGCAGCGCCCGCGTCGTCGCCAAGCTGGAATTCTTCAACCCCGGCCACAGCGTCAAGGACCGCATCGCCGTCGCCATGCTCGACGCCGCCATCGCCGCCGGCAAGATCGGTCCGGACAGCGTCGTGCTCGAACCGACTTCGGGCAACACCGGCATCGGCCTGGCGATGGTCTGCGCGGTCAAGGGCTACAGGCTGGTGCTGGTGATGCCCGACAGCATGAGCGTCGAGCGCCGCCGGCTGATGCTGGCCTACGGCGCCACCTTCGAGCTGACGCCGCGCGAGAAAGGCATGAAGGGGTCGATCGCGCGCGCCGAGGAGATCGTCGCCGCCACGCCCGGCGCCTGGATGCCGCAGCAGTTCGACAACCCGGCCAACATCGAGGCCCATGTGCAGACGACGGCGCGCGAGATTCTGGCCGATTTTCCGCAGGGGCTCGACGTGCTGATCACCGGTGTGGGTACCGGCGGCCACCTCACCGGTTGCGCCCGGGTGCTCAAGGCGCAATGGCCCACGCTCAAGGTGTATGCGGTCGAGCCGACGGCCTCGCCGGTGCTGTCGGGTGGGGAGCCCGGGCCGCACAAGATTCAAGGCATCGGGGCGGGCTTCATCCCCTCGATCGTCGATCGCTCTGTCATCGACGGGGTTGAACAGGTGTCCAATGAGGACGCCTTCGACATGGCCCGCAAGGCGGCGCGGACGGAGGGGATTCCCGTCGGCATTTCATCGGGCGCCGCCCTGGTCGCCGCCTTCCGTCAGGCTGCGCTGGACGAGAACGCAGGCAAGACGATCGTGGTGATCATCCCCAGCTTCGCGGAACGTTATCTGTCGACGGCGTTGTTCGAGGGGCTGTGACGGCCGTTTGAACGACCGTTCAAGTTTTCGTTGACTCCGGTTCTTGAACGAGCATTCAATAGGGCTCGGGAACGGGAGATGAAGCATGGCTGACCCTCAGGCCGAAACGGCTGCCATGATCGCCAATCTGAAGGCGAAGACCGGCCAGTCGCTGGACGAATGGCTGGCGCTGGCCAGGACCAGCGGACAGGTGAAGCACGGTGGGCTGGTGTCCTGGCTGAAGGCCGAGCACGGGCTGGGGCACGGCTACGCCAATCTGGTGGCGCACAAGACCTTCGCTTCGGACGCCGGGTCCAGCGACGACGCCGCCCTGATGGAGGCCATGTTCGCCGGGCCGAAGGCGGCGATGCGCCCGGCCTATGACCGGATCGCGGGCATCGTGTCGGGGCTGGAGGGCGCCCAGTTCGCGCCGAAGAAGGGCTATGTCAGCTTCCGCCGGAACAAGCAGTTCGGCCTGGCGCAACCGTCGACCAAGGACCGGCTGGATCTTGGGCTCAGCCTGAAAGGGGTCCAGCCGTCGGGACGGCTGGAGGCGGCGGGGTCGTGGAACGCCATGGTCACCCACCGGGTCCGCATCGCCTCGGCCGACGAGATCGACGCAGAGGTCGAGGGCTGGATCAGACAGGCCTGGGCAGCGGCGTGAGCGGCGCGCCCGATGTCCGCACCCGGATCGTGATGGCGGCGATGGAGCTGTTCTGGGCCAAGGGCTACAATTCGACCTCGATCGCCGACATCCTGAGCCGGACCCAGCTGAACGCCGGCAGCCTGTACCATGTGTTTCCGGGCAAGCAGGACGTGCTGATCGCCGTGCTCGAGGCCTATCGCGACGGGCTGTACGAGAACCTGGTCGATCCGGCCTGGGAGGGGGTGGACGATCCCGTCGAGCGCATCTTCGCCCTGCTGGCGCGGTACCGCTGGCTGATCCTCGAGACCGACTGCACCTATGGCTGCCCGATCGGCAGTCTGGCGCTGGAGCTGCATGAGGCGGACCCGGTGGTGCGCGACCTGCTGGCAGTCAACTTCACCGGCTGGGTCGGGGCGATCATGAAATGCCTTGATGCCGCCGGCGACCGTTTGCCGACGGGCGTCGACAAGCAGGCGCTGGCCGAGTTCGTGCTGACGACCATGGAGGGCGGGGTGATGCAGGCCCGGACCCATCGCGACGTCGGCTATTTCGACCGCGGGGTCTCCGCCCTGCGCGACCATTTCGACATGCTTCTGGCCCGCGCCGCGCGCCGGCCCGAGACCGTTTGAGGGGAAGATCCGCGCCATGAAAATTCGACTGATCGCCGCCGTCGCCCTGTCACTGACCTTTGCGGCGCCCGGCCTGTCCGCTGTCGCCCAGGTCGCGGACGTGCCGG
>DNFG01000233.1 GCA_003487005.1 Bryobacterales bacterium | reverse complement strand
CTCTGAATCCGCAAACCGAGGCCGGCATGCTGCTCGGCACCGTCGGCTACATGGCGCCGGAGCAGGTGCGCGGCGAACCCGCCGATGCCCGCTCCGACATCTTCGGCTTCGGGGCCGTGCTTTACGAGATGTTGACCGGCCGGCGCGCTTTCTCCGCGGACAGCGCGGCGGAGACGCTTTCAGCGATTCTGCGCGATCCGCCGCCCGACCCCGGCCCGATGGCACCGCCGCTGTCGCCCGCGCTCGAGCGTCTGCTCGAACGGTGTCTGGAGAAGGATCCTGCGCGCCGGTTTCAGTCGTCGGGCGATCTGGCGTTCGCGCTCGAATCGCTGCCCGCCGCGACGAGTTCGGTTGGACCGTCGCCGGCGACGTTGCGGCTGTCGCGGCGCGGCGTGCTGGGCGCCTCGGTCGTACTGGGTCTGATTGCGGCTGTCGCCGCGGGTTGGTACTGGTGGAGGCAACCCACGCCGCCCGGCACCGAGTTCCAGCGGCTGACGTTTCAGCGCGGTTATATTCTCTCGGCCCGGTTCGCGCCGGATGGCCAGAATCTCCTGTATGCCGCCTCCTGGCAGGGCCGCCCGTTCGAGATCTACATGACCCGCCCCGGGGGGCTGGAATCGCGGCCGCTCGGTCTGGCGGGCGCTTCCCTGCTGGGCGTGGCCCGGACTGGCGATCTCGCCGTGCTGGTCCGGCAGAAGATGGTGACCCACTGGATTCAATCCGGGACGCTTGCCCGGGTTTCGATCGAAGGCGGCATCCCGCGCGAGATCCTGAACGACGTCAACGACGCCGATATCGCCCCGGATGGGCGTGAATTTGCCGTCATCCGGACCGTGAACGGCCGCCAGCAACTGGAGTATCCAATCGGCAAGGTGATTCACGCCACCGACGGCTACATGAGCAACCCGCGAATTTCGCCGGACGGCCGTTCGGTAGCCTTCCTCGACCACCCGATCTACGGCGATGACCGCGGCTTCGTCGCCATTGCCGATGAAAAGGGCCGGGTCCGGCGACTGACCCCCGAATGGGGCTCCGAACAGGGCCTTTCCTGGACGCCCGATGGCCGCGAACTGTGGTTTTCGGCGGTTGGGAAGGACCTGCACAAGCTGATTTTTGCCGTCTCGCTGAAGGGCCGCGTCCGGGAGATCTGGCGCGGGCCGGTGGATGCCATGGTCCACGATATCGCTCCTGACGGCCGCTTGTTGTTGACCCGGGAAGATGTTTCCGCACAAGTGCTGTCGGCGTCGCCCGGCGATGACGCCGAGCGCAATCTGACGTGGCTCGGCTGGACCGTCGGCGCCGCGCTGTCACCCGACGGCCGGACACTGGGCTTCTCCGAGTACAACGTCGATGCCGCCACGGACTACTACGCCTGCATCCGCTCCCTCGCTGGCGACCCGCCGGTCAAACTGGGCGAAGGACAGACGCTCGCCTTCTCGCCGGAGATGGACTGGATCGCCGCGGTGACGCCGGGCGAGTCCGACCGCCTCCACCTCTGGCCCACCGGCGCGGGCGAGGGGCGGACCCTGATGCTGGGCCAGGTCCGGGCCATGTTCAAACCCGCCGCCTGGACGCCGAATGGGGCGCAGGTCCTCTTTACGGGCGCGGAACCCGGACGTCCACCGCGCTCGTGGCGGATTGCGGCGGCGGGCGACACGCCGCCCGAACCCCTTACGCCGGAAGGAGAGACGGTGGTGGCCCTGTCGCCGAACGGACGCTCCCTGCTGACCCAGGACGCAGCGGGCGTCTACGCCATCCGCACCATGAACGGTTCGGCCCGCCGTCCGCTGACCAATCTTGCCGCCGGTGAAATTCCGCTGGCGTTCGCTCAAGGTGGCGACTCGCTGTGGCTGCGCGCCGGGGAGTCGTTCCCCTACCGGATCGAACGCCTTGAACTGGCCACCGGGCGGCGCGTGCCGCACACGCAGTTGAAGCCTGTGGACCCGGCCGGAATGCTGTCGGTCCCCTCGATTCTGGTCAGCGCGGATGGCTCCGCTTACGCGTACAACGTGGTCCGGATTCTCTCGGATCTTTACGTGGCGCGGGGATTGCGGTAAAACGGCGCGTTTCCTGGCCTGTTTTACGTCTTTTTGACCACCACCACAGTCACGTCGTCCAGCGGCGGCAGTCCGTTCAGGTGTTGCTGGACGGCCTCCCGGATGGCGGTGTTGATCTCCGCGGCAGGCCGGTGCAGATTGGCGCGGACCAGATCGGCAAGCCGGGCTTCGCCGAAATCCTCGTCGGCGGCGTTGGCGGCTTCGGTGACGCCATCGCTGAAGAACACCAGCGCGTCGCCGCTTTCCATCAACACGTCGGCCCCGGCATACTCGGCCTGGGGCAGGATGCCCAGCAGCAGGCCGCCTTCGCCCAGTTCTTCGGTCGCGCCGGAGGCCCGGAGCAGCAGAGGGCGGTTGTGGCCCGCGTTGGTGTAGCGGATGCCGCCGTGGGCGGCGTCGAGCACCGCGGCGACCATGGTGATGAACCGGCCACCGGGCATATTGCGGCCCATTCCGCGGTTGAGCCGGGCCACCATCTGTTCCACCGGCCGTTCCTCTTCGCTGATCGTGTGCAGCCTCGCCTGAATGGCCGATACGAGCAGCGCGGCCGAGATGCCTTTGCCCGCCACATCGCCCACTATCAGGGCTAAACGGTCGCCGGAAAGCGGAAAATAGTCGTAATAGTCGCCATTCACCGTCCGGCAAGGCTCACTGTGGCCGGCGATGTCGAAGCCGGGGACCACCGGATCGTGCTTGGGCAGCAATCCGCGCTGGATCTCCGCCGCCTGCCGCAGTTCGGCCTGCATGACGCGCTCGGCCTGTTCGAGTTCAATCAGACGGGCGTGCTCGATCCGGATGGCGGCGATGTTGGCCAGAACCGTCAGCAGGGTCAGATCCTCGGCGGTGAATGGCCGTCCGGCGGTCGAGTCGAGATAGACCAGCCCGATGACTTTCTCGTCCGTCTGGAGCGGGGCGGCGAGCAACGTCCGGACGCGCTGCATGATCAGCGTCGCGCTGGCTTTCATCGCTTCGTCGCTGGCGACGTCGTGAATCAGCAGCGATTCACGGCCGCGCAAAACGCGGTCCCGGACGGCCGTGGAGATCCGGAAATCGGCTCCCATCGCGGCCCTGGTGACCAGTTCCTCCCCTTCGATCGTCATGACGACGCCACGCTCGGCGCCGGCGGCCCGCGCCGCGAGTTTCAGAATCAGGGGAAACAGTTCGTCCAGAGGCCGGCGGCCGGCCAATTCGCGCCCGGCCTCGAACAGAGCCTGCAGACGGGCCGTCGCCGCCTCGGGCGAGGTCAGCAGGAACGCCTTCTCGATGCGCGTGCTGTCGCCGATCGCTTCGTTCAATTTCAGGTGGGCGCTGGCTTCGAGCCCCGGCGAAACGCTGCCGGGGGCGGTGAAAACCACCGTCCGCTCCTCCACTGAAGGTGTGTCGAGGAAAAAGACCGTCAGTTCTCCGGCTTCGAGCACGTCGCCTGGACTGAGCCGGGCGCGTCCCTGGAGGGGGTTGCCGTTCAAGCGGGTCCCGTTGCGGCTCCCAAGGTCGGCGGCCCACCAAACGCCTGATTCGGGTTCAATCGCGAGGTGCTCCCGGGACAGAGTCCGGTCCTCGGGAAAGTGAAGGTCGGCGCCCGTTGATCGGCCGAGCGTGACTCGTTTCGCACCGAGCGAACGTTGGGTGGTCGCGCCGTCTTTGAATCGGATCTGGATTTCGGCCATGGCGGTTTGGGGCAGGCAGGTCGCTCTGTAGATGATGCCACTGCCGGCCCCAAACCTCAACTGTCTGATTGAGCTACGGCGCCGGAGCCCGGTATGCCGCCTGGAGAACGTCGCCGGTTTCGGGCAACGCGCCGGACTGAAACGTGATGGTGTTGCCCGAGAGCGTGTAATCCACGCCCGCTTTCAACAGAATCCCGTTGCGGTACAGCCTCAGGCTTTCCATTGGACTTGGCCCGTAATTCAATACAAAAACAGAATTTACGCCATTCACCACACCCACCGGCATCTCCGCGTCCACCATCAAGGGTAGCGAACCACCCCCGCTCCCGTCGCCGCACGGCCCCGTGGTGCCGTCGGCGCGAACACAATCACCGGCAGCGCCCACCGCGCTCATGATTTGTCCGTTTTCGTTAATGACCGCGGCGCGGTTCACCTGAAGCAGGGGGCTCCTGACGATCCGCGCGCTCAGTTCGGCTTGCAGGCCCTCGACATCGCCAATCTGCAGGTTGCCGGCGGCGGGCGGTGGCGTCTGCGTGCCTCCGCCGCTCTGACTCGAGACCCGGACCTGCCGGATTTCGAGTGCCGTGGTGCTGGGCGGGACGGCCCAGACCTCCGTGTACAGGGTCGCGCCTCCCGTGTTGAACTTCACCGTGTAGTTGGTCACCGGAACGGCGTTTGTGCCGGGAACCAGCCTCAGCCGGACGAGACCGCCGACGACCTGCGCCGTCAGGCTGCCCTGCGGGATGCTGGTGCCGTCCCAGGCGACGAACGAAGTCCACGAGACCTCCGCGGAACCGGCGAACGGGGTTCCGTCCGCGCGATACAGCGTGTCCTGAATCAAAGTGAGGGGCGGCGCGGCCAGTGCCGTTCCCGCCGCCATCAAACTCCATGCTGCCCACGCGGCCCAATGCGCTCTCTTCCACATGCGCTTGTCTGCCTCCTGTCTGGGGGGCGTCCGAGGGACGCTCCCGACATCAAGCTAACAGCCGGATTGCGCGGAACCGGGACCCAGGAATCGGGGTTCGTTTCGCTAAAGCCTTTTGTTTGTGCTGGATAGAGAGCGAATAAAAAAGTTCTTAATCGCGTCAACGCCGGATGGGGAAGCTAGCGGATATCGAACTTCTTCATTTTATAGCGGAG
>DNFG01000134.1 GCA_003487005.1 Bryobacterales bacterium | reverse complement strand
GTCGCACGGCAGTACGAATTGGAAGCCGAGTGGCAGCCGCCGACGCTGAAACCGAAGGGAAAACCGACCGGCGGCTGACGGGCTCCGCCCGCTCCCCTTTCCCCCCGGTTCTGTCCGGTCCCCTCTCCCGCCGGTTCCTTCCGGTTCCCTCTCCCGTTTGCGGGGGAGGGCTGGGGAAGGGTAGCGCCGGCGCGGATCGTGATAGCGCCGTGCGGAGTAATCGGTAGCGGCCGTCGCTCTCCCCCTCGTCTCGACGAGGGGGAAGCTGGCCGGGCGCAGCCCGTGCCGGCAGGGGGAGTAATAGGGAGCTTTCAACTATTACTCTCCCTCTTCGCGCGCTCCGCGGCGAAGGTCCCTCTCGCCGTTGCGAGAGGGATTCCGGGCTCCCCCTCGTCTCGACGAGGGGGAAGCTGGCCGGGCGCAGCCCGTGCCGGCAGGGGGAGTAATAGGGAGGGGCCGTCGCTCGCCACTCAGCCGGCGACCGGCTGGCCGATGAGCATGATCCCTGTCCCCACGAGAATCACGACCGCCATGATGAGCATCGCGACCTTGATCGGGTCTCGCTTGAAGACCGTTGCGATGCCGGCGAAGAAGAGCACGATCGTGAAGAACACGGTAATCAAGGTGTACTGGTCGCCGACTTCGCTGGCCTTTCGGGCGGCCTCGATGGCCTGGTCGCTCTCTTCGCGGACCTGGAAGGTGTCTCCGAAGAGGCTCATCGCGTATTCGTCGGAGTCGGTGGGATGGACCACCTTCTTCTGCTTCTGGCTCTCCTCTTCGGCCCAGGCGAGCGCGTCGCGCATCCGCTCCTCCATGAAGTCGGCGAAGATGGTGTCGGCAATCTCCTTCTCGACCTTTGCCGCGGGCCCGGTGGACTTGTCGGCGGCGATGGTGTGGTTCTGCCACTCCATCCAGGTGATCATGTCGAAGGAGTAGCCCTGTAGCGCCTCCAGGTTCTTGGTGTTCGAGTCCTCCAGCTTGGCGATGGCCTCGTTGTAGCGGTCCAGACTCTGCCCGCTGTAGAGGGACTCCTGGTACGTCGCCCAGGCCGCGCCGACGGTGGCGGCGCCGATGACGAGCGCGGTGACGAGTTCGATGACGTATCCGCGCCTTTCCGCGCGGGCCTCGGATGGGGCAACTTCCATGCCGGCCAGTTTGACCGCTTCCCGCGCGGGAAGCGGGCGGATCCCGATGTAGGACTCTCGGCCTAAGCCTGTCAGAGTCTTGTCAGAGTCGGCGGCTACGGTCTCCTCACCGATGCGAAATCGGATCAAGGAGACAATACAATGCAACTCAACACTCAAAACAAAGGACCGGTCGGCGGACGATTCGTCGGCGGGGCCCTTCTCACCATCGCCCTCGCGGTTCTCATCGGCTGCGGAGGCTCGGGCGGATTCGGAGGATCGACCGGCGGTTCCAGCGGCGGATCGACGGGCGGAAGCTCCGGGGGATCGACCGGAGGCGGTTCGACCGGAGGCGGATCGGGAGGTGGAGGCAACGACCTCGCGACCGATCTCGTCATCGATCGTGACAGGACGCTCGGCTCTCAGGTCAAGGCCAGGAACCTGACGATCGCCGCCGGCGCCAAGCTCACCGTCCCGAGCGACGTCGTGATCCAAGTGTCGGGCAAGACAACCTTGAACGGAAGGATCAGCGCCTCCGGCAAACTCACGCTCATTCCTCAGGGAGGCTTGGACGTCGGCTCTGCGGGCGGGATCGAAGCGGGAGACGGCGATGTCGTCATCGTCAGTGCGCCCACCGACGTGCCGACCGACGCAGAAATGCAGGAGGCCTTCGACAAGAAGCTCGCGATCGGCGCCGAGAAGACGAAGTCCCGCATGGCGCCGAGCGGACGCGACCTCTTCGGAAACCCCACCCATCTGCCACCCATCGTCTGGCTGCCCGGCGCACGCCAGCGCAATCTCTGGGTGAACGTCCTCGGACCGCTGCACGTCGGCGGCACTGCGGGCGCCCCTCCGATCACTTACACTCTTCCCGACGGCGCCCCGGGCGCCAATCGAACCGGCGACAACGCCGTTGGAGGACACGGGAAAGACGGAGGTTCGGTGGCCTTGCAGGCCGACCGGATTCTCGTCACCGGTCCGGTCACGTTCAACCTCGGGAGCGGTGGTGACGGCGGCAGCGCGATCGCTGGACCCGCGACGTCCGCCAAGGCGATTGCCAAAGGCGGGAACGGAGGCAACACCGGTAAGTTCATCATGGCCAGCGCCTTCCTGGGGATCCTTCACGGCATCGACATCCAACAGCCGCTCACACTGAACTTCGGACGCGGAGGACGAGGTGGCGACGCCACCGCCACCGGCCTGCCCGGAGAAGACGGCAAGCCGGGCAAAGATGGGTACAGCGCCAAGGCGACCGGCGGCGATGGCGGGCTCGGCGCTCTTCCGGGATCGGCCGGAAGCGACGTCACGGGTCTGTTCAACCTGATCGTCAACTCGAACAACGGCGGCGACGGGGGCGATGCCACGACCACCGGAGGCCGAGGCGGTAACGACCTCGCCAAACCGGGCACCCACGGTGGGAAAGGCGGCAAGGCGACTTCGATCGGCGGCCACGGAGGCGATGCGACGACTTCGCTCGCCGGCGGAGTGGCCGGAGCTCTCGCAGACGGTCCGGGTGGCAACGGCGGCAACGCGACCACCAATGGCGGCCGAGGCGGAGACGGCAACGACTGCTGCGGAGACGATCCCGACAAGGGCGGTAATGGCGGCGGCGGCGGCGAGGCGATCGCGACGCCCGGAGACCCCGGTCAGGGCAATCCGAACGGCGCCGCGGGAATGACGAACGGCGTGGCCGGCGACGGGGGCGCAGGCGGAGACGGC
>DNFG01000389.1 GCA_003487005.1 Bryobacterales bacterium | reverse complement strand
CCCCCCCCGCCCCCCCGCCGCTGTTTCACATCAAAGCGGTGGACCGTCGCCCCCGGAGCCTGCCCCGGGGCCGGCGTCCCCCCGGCAATCGCCAGCAGCGTCCCAGCCTTCCCCGCCTGCAAGCCCATGTACCGCCGCGCCGGCATCGGCACGGCCAGCACCCGCTGCAGGATGTTCGCCAGATCCACCTTCACCTCCACCGGCTTCGCCGCCGCGGGCTTCGGTCCGCCTGGTTTTGGCGCGTCGGGCTTCGGCCCCTCCGTCTTCGGAGCCTCCTCCCCCTTCGCCCCTTCCGGCTTCGGCGCCTCGGCCTTCTTCTCCTCCGCCGCCTTCTCTTCGTCGCTCTCCGGCAGGAATGGAGATGGCTCGTCCTTGCTCAGCACAGCCAGATACACGCTCCGCGTCTGGCTCCGGCCCACCGCTCCCACATCCGGCTGCAAACTCGCGCCCGAATCCGTGGATGCCGTGAAGTACAGGTACTTCCCGCCGGCATCGAAAACCGGGTGGGCCGCGTCGCTCATTCCATCCGTCACCTGAGTCGCCTGCCCGGTCTCCGTCGAGTACAGCTGAATCGCACCAAGGTAGTTCGACCCCCGTTTCGGATACGCAATCCACTTCGAATCCGGCGACCACATCGCCACCATCCCCGCCAACCCCGTCCCGAACCGGTCCTTGTCCACCTTCACGGGCTTCTTCGCCTCCAGATCCACGTACCAAAGCTGCAGATGCGCGTCGTTGTAAGCGATCTTCTTGCTGTCCGGCGACCATGAAATCGCCCCGTAGAACGTCGGCTTGTCCTCCAGTTGGATTTTCGTGACGTCTCCTCGCCCGTCTTGCGGCGCCACATGCAGTTGATACTCGCCCGATTCATCCGAAAAATACGCAATCCACTTCCCGTCCGGGGACCACGCCGGCTCCCGTTCGTTCACGCCCGGCGTGTTCGTGATGTTCCGCGCATCGCCCTTCTCCGCGGGTACCGTCACGATCTCCCCCCGCGCATGGAACACTGCCCGCGCGCCCGTCGGCGAGATCCCCGCATCGGACAACTGCGTCCCGACCCGCGCCCACTTCTCCCGCAATTCCGGAAAATCTCCGCTCACCGTGATATTGACCGGCGTCACCTTCCCGGACTTCCAGTCAAACAACTGAATCGCCCCAAACTGCTCCAACACGATCGCGTCCGGACCCGCCGACGCCGACTTGTAATCCATCCCCTTGTTCTCCACTGCCCGCGCCGTCTTCTTCGTCTTCAGGTCGTAGCTGTAGAGAGTCACCGCCCCCTCGCGGTCCGACAGAAACCAAACCTTCCCCCCCGCCCACATCGGCCGGTAGTCGTTCCACTCCCCCTTCGACACCTTCTCGACCTTCGAATTCTCCAGGGTCGCGATCCACAGCGGCGTCGCCCGCCCGCCTCGGTAACGCTTCCACGCCTGGAATGCCCGCGCCTGCGGAATGTACGCCAACTGCTTGCCATCCGGCGAGTACGCCGCTTCGTAACCCGCCGGCAGCGGCAACCGCTCCGGCATCCCGCCCTCCAAGGAAACCGTGTACAACTCCGCGAACCGCGAATACGCATTCCGCGCCGACGTGAACAACACCGATTTGCCGTCCGGCGTCCACGCCAGCGCCGTGTCCGGCGCCGGATGCCACGTCAACCGCTTCGGCACCCCGCCCGCCGCCGGCATCACGAACACGTCCACGTTCCCGTCATACTCGCCCGTGAAGGCAATCTGCGTCCCGTCGGGTGAAAACACGGGCTCCCGCTCCGATCCCGGCCCCGACGTCAGCCGGACCGCCGCTCCACCCGCGCGCGGCACGCTCCACAGGTCCCCCCCGGCCTCGAAGACAATCTGTGTCTTGCTCAACGCGGGGTTGCGGAACAGCGTCGGCGTCTGCGCGGCACAAGCCGCGGCCAGCAATGCAAAAAGAGCGGTCAATCGGAACATCGGACGATCACCTCCGGAAGCTATTATGACTCCCGGAGCCCGCTCATTGTTCGCCAGAGTTTACATCGCGGCCTAAAACCCGTACTTCAACCCAAACTGAATAATTCGCGCCGCCCGAGCCTCCTGGATCACCCCAAACGTCTGCGGCGCCCCAATGCTGGTCAACGGATTCAGGAAGTTCGTCCGGTTCGCCGCGTTGAACATCTCCGCCCGGAACTCAATCCGGTGCCCCTCCGTCACCACGAACCGCTTCAGCATCGACAGATCGTTCTGCACCAGTCCCGGCCCAATGATCGTGTTGCGGCCCGCCGTCCCTGACCTCTGCCCGCCCGCCGCCGCCGTCAATCGCGCGAACGCCGCCGTGTTGAACCACTGCTGCGGCGTCCTTGGACCGTCGTTCGGGTTCCCCACCTGATCGGGACGGTCCGCCCGCAGTCCCCGCAAAGTCAAGTCCACCGGCTCCGTCGCCGTCAGCGGATTGCCCGTCTGCGCCGCCAGGATCCCCTGCACCAGCCAGCCCTGCACAACCAGATCCGCCCACCGGCTCCCCGTTCTGAACGGCAATTCGTACCCAAATCCCGCCACGAAACGCTGCCGCGTGTCGAAGATCGCCAATCCCCGGATGTCGCTCATCGAAAACGCGTCTTGCGGCCGCGGAT
>DNFG01000230.1:15335-16652 GCA_003487005.1 Bryobacterales bacterium | reverse complement strand
CTCTTCCGATCTAACTGGCGGCGCGGCTGGGGGTGGAAGTGCCGATCACAACACAGATGCACGCGGTGCTGCGAGAGGGCAAGAGCCCGGCTGCGGCGTTGCGGGAGTTGATGGAGCGGCCGGTTCGGGGGGAGTGATTACCGGCCGAGGTTGAAATAGATTTTGAGGTTCCCGGTGGAGGCGCCGGAGCAGGCGAGGTCGGCGCGGCCGTCGTTATTGAAATCGGCGATCTGGCAGTCGGCGGCGGCGATGGTTTCATCGATCAGGTGGCGGGTCCACTTGCGGCCAGTGGCGTCATCGGCTTGAAAGAGGGAGAGCTTGAAGCCCTTGCCGCGGAAGCCGGCAACGATTTCGTCGCGGCCGTCGCCATCGAAATCGCCGACGGCGAGGGCGTGGCCGTTGATCATGGTGTCGTCGAGGACGAGGCGTTCGACGGGGCGGCCTTGCAAGGCGGCTGCCGGGTCTGGATAAACGACGAGTTGGTTGCCGTGCCAGGGTTCGATGGCGGCAAGGAAGCGGCGGCCATTGAGCGTGCCGGGGCGGAGTTCGCTGCTGCCGCAGAGGGGACATTCGCGGGGGTCGCCGGGCGAGAGGCGCTGAGCGGTCCAGGCGCCGCCGGCTTGTTCGGTGAGCAGGTGAATTCCCTTGAAGCTGGAGGTCAGGATTTCGTCGAAGCCATCACCGTTCCAATCGAAGGGGTGGACGCTGTGAACAATGCCGGTCAAGCCGTCAAACAGCGGGAGGCGCGTCCATTGACCAGGGCGGTGGGCAAAGATGGGCGTGGGGTGGCTGAACTCGGGGGCTTCGTTCTCGGGACCAAGTAGCGGAGAGGTGACCAGAAGCCTGCCGGAACGGCTGTTTGCCCAGCGGAGGCGGTGGATGGTGGGAACGCGGTCGATCTCGCGGGAGTTCCAGGGCTGGCGGACGTCGGGGCCGGGAGTCAGGCGGAGCAGGGTGCCGCGGGAGCGCGCGGGGACGGTCTCGAAGTGGTGGCCGATGTAGATTTCGTTCGGGGCGCAAGCGACGTTGATGGTGCGCGGGACATCGCGGGCGAGCACGTGGCGGAGCCAGGGTTCATCCTCGCGGCCGGGGTTCTCGAACCAGGCGAGCTCGGTGGAGCGTTCGTCCACCACGATCAGGTCGGGGCGGTGGTCGCGGTCCATGTCACAGACGGTGACCTGGTAGCCCATCCGGATCTGGTCCGTAACGGTGACGGCGTGGAAACGCGGCGGCTGAGCGTGAAGCGAGACGGCCGCCAGCAGGATCGCAATGGTGTGGAACTTCATTTAGGGCAGCGGATGGACAGATCGGAAGAGC
>DNFG01000230.1:0-15209 GCA_003487005.1 Bryobacterales bacterium | reverse complement strand
ATGTCACAGACGGTGACCTGGTAGCCCATCCGGATCTGGTCCGTAACGGTGACGGCGTGGAAACGCGGCGGCTGAGCGTGAAGCGAGACGGCCGCCAGCAGGATCGCAATGGTGTGGAACTTCATTTAGGGCAGCGGATGGACGCTGACTTCCTTGAACAGGACCCTCGAGTTGGCGTCGTGGTTCTGGAGGCCGATATAGCCGCGGTTGGGGCGGGGTCCGCGAACGGGTTCATACCAGATCTTGCGCTCGGGCACGGGCTGGCCTTCGGTGTATTCATTGACCAGCTTGCCGTTGACGCGAATGCGGGTGACGGCGCCGCGGAGTTCGATCTCCATGGTGTTCCACTCGCCGCGCGGTTTCTGCTCGCGGGACGTGACCTTGGAAATGGAGTAGATGGCGCCGGTGGAGTGCCAGTCGTCGCCACCGGCATCGATCTGGACTTCATAGCCGTTGTGAACGCCATACCAGGGGTCGGTGGGCGGTTCGGGAAGGCGGATGACGACGCCCGAATTGGCGCGCTGGCTGTCGGTGGCATACACGACGCGGATCATGCAATCGGCGAAGGACTCGCGTTCGTAGTAGAGCAGGCCCATGCCGCCTTCGGTGACCATATTGCCGTTTTCGACAGCGAAACGGCCGGGACCGGTCATCTTCCAGCCGTCAAGGGTCTTGCCGTTGAAGAGTGGCTTCGGAGCAGCCATCAGCGGGATGGCGGCGAGCAGGGCAGCGAGGATGAAGTGGCGCATGATGGATGAATTCTCCTGGGTGAACTAAACCGTGCCTTCCAGTTCTCCGAGGGTGACATTGACGTCAACCCGGGAGCCATTGCGGAAGACGGTGATCTTGAGGGGGTCGCCGGGGCGTTTGCCCTGCATGGCGCGGCTGAGGACATCGGTCCGGTTGGCGGCGTTGCCGTCGATAGCCATGATCAGGTCGCCGCCGATGTTGAGTTGGAAGTTGCCGGCAACGACACTGCGGCGCGGCGGACGGATGCCCGCCGCTTCGGCGGCGGAACCGGGCATGACGCGCTGGACGAGCAAGCCACCCTCGGCGGGCAGGCCGAGTTCGACAGCGAGGTCGCCCTGGACGAGCGCGACTTCGACGCCGAGCCAGGGGCGTCCATAGCGTTTGCCGGTTTCGTAGGCGGTCAGCATGAGCTTGGCCCGGTTGATGGGCATGGCGAAGCCAATGCCGATGTTGCCGCCGGGGCCATAAATAGCCGTGTTGATGCCGATGACGTTGCCCTGGGAGTCGAACAGGGGGCCGCCGGAATTGCCGGGGTTGATGGCGGCGTCGGTCTGAATGAGGCCATCGAGTTTGCGGTTGGTTTCGTCGGCGATTTCACGGCCGAGCGAACTGATGATGCCGGTGGTAAGGGTGTGATCAAAGCCGAACGGGTTTCCAATCGCGAGCACCTTCTGACCCACCTGGAGGTTATCGGAATCGCCGAGCGGAAGGACTTTCAACGCGCCCTTGGGGGTGATTTTGAGGAGGGCGAGATCGTTGGCGGGATCGCGGTAGATGACGGTGGCGGTGTACTTGGTGGCGTCGGAGAGGGTGACGGAGATCTGCGGGGCGCGGCCGGCGACGACATGGTTGTTGGTCAGAATCAGGCCATCCTTGCGGATGACGAAACCGGACCCGGCCCCGCGCTGGGGATAGATTTCGAGGAACCAGTTCTGGCGGTACACGATGGAGGTGATATTGACGGTGGCCTCCTTGTTCCGCTTGTAGATCTCGATGTTGTTGACTTCATCCTGGCTGAGGCCGGCGCCACGGACGGTGGTTGGCTCACTCCAGAGCGAGACGGGCGTCGCCTCGGGCGTGGAGGCTCCGCGCAGGTCGAACAGCTTGCTGAACGTCTGCTGGCGCAGGCTGGTGGCAAAGACGAAAGCGCCGACGAGCACGGCGGCGAGGATTGCGATTCGGGTCTTCATGGTTCGTGGCTCCGCAGCAAGGCGTACAGACGGGCAACCTGATCCAGTGTACCGGCCTTGTCGCCCGATGTATCTATGACGTAATCGGCGTAACGGCGTTTCTCGTCGAGTGGCATCTGGCGATCGAGGCGGCGGAGCACCTCCTCGCGGGAGAGTCCGTCGCGTTTCATGGCGCGTTCAATCTGCTGGTCCGGCTCGCAGACGGTCAATATCAGTTTGGAGAAGCGGCGATAGCTTCCAGTTTCTATCAGAATAGCCGCTTCGACAACGCCGATGGCCCGGGGATCGCGGCGTTCGAGTTCCTCGAACCATGTCTGCTGTTGAGCGATGACGACGGGGTGGACAAGGGCATTGAGCCGGGCCAGATCCTCCGGGCTGGCGAAGACGCGAAGGCCGAGGCGGCGGCGGTCGATGCGGCCCCCGTCATCCAGGATTTCGCGGCCAAAGGCCTCGATCGCGCCCTGGTAGGCGCCGCCGCCGGGTTCGAGCGCGGCATGGCCGAGTGCATCGGCCTGAAGCAGATGGCAACCGAGGTTGGCGAGGGCGCGGCCCACGAAAGTTTTGCCGGTGGCGAGACCGCCGGTGAGGCCGACGCGGAGCATTGGGTGATTCTACAGCAGGCGGCGTTCAGCCGCTTCGAGGGTATTGGACATCAACATGGCGATGGTCAGGGGACCAACGCCGCCGGGCACGGGCGTATAGGCGGAAGCGAGGCGGGCCATGTCGGCAGGGTGGACATCGCCAACGACGATGGAGCCGCGTTTGTCGAAGCCGGCCAGGCGGCCGGGGTCGTTCGCGGTCAGGCGCGCGGCCTCGGCGCGGTCGGTGACGCGGTTGATGCCGACATCGATGACAACCGCGCCGGGGGTGATGTAGTCCTCGGTGATCATGCCGGTGCGGCCGATGGCGGCGACGAGGATTTCGGCGCGGCGGCACTCGCCGGGCAGGTCCGCGGTGCGCGAATGGCAGATGGTGACGGTGGCGTGCTGATGAAGCAGCAGCATGGCCATCGGCTTGCCCACGATGTCGCTACGTCCGACAATCACGGCGCGCTTGCCCTTGACCGCGATGCCGTTGCGGCGGAGCAGTTCCATGACGCCCGCCGGAGTGCAGGGCCGTGGGCCGGGCAGGTTGGCGACGAGGCGGCCGACATTGACGGGGTGGAAGCCGTCCACGTCTTTGTCCGGGTCGATGGCGTCGAGGACAGCGCGGGCATCGACCTTCGCGGGCAGGGGCATCTGCACGAGGATGCCGTCGATGGTCTCGTCGCGATTCAGGACATCGACCGCAGCGAGCAGTTCGGCGGTCGTGGTGGTGTCCGGCAGGCGGATTTCCTGCGAATGCATGCCCAGTTCGCGGCAGGTGCGCACCTTCGATCCAACGTAGATTTCGCTGGCGGGATCATTGCCCACCAGCACCACGGCGAGGCCGGGGGCGCGGCGGCCGGCGGTCAGGTGCGCGATACGCGGCTTCAGTTCATCGAGGATCTGCTGGTTGGCGGCTTTGCCGTCGAGAATCAGGGCGGACATGACAATCCCAACGATATCAGACCGCGTCCGCGGAGCCTGCGTTCGGGCGGATCTTGAAGTGATAGACCAGCGCCCCCGCCGCCAGGGTCAACGCCGAAGCAATGGAAATCGCCGGCGCCAGCAGTGCGCCGTAGATTGTCATCCAGATCCCCGGCAGCACGAAAAGCGCGGGCATCAGCGGCCAGGCGAAGCTGACCACCCCCAGCTTCTGCCAACCCTCGCGGCGGCGGAACTTGAGCAGGCTGGCGACGGCGAGTAGCGCAAAGAAGTTCAGCAGGAAGCCGATATAGACGATCAAGAGGCCGAAGCTGAACAGCGTCATCAGCATCGCGCAGGCGCCCTGAAACAGAATCGCCGGGACGGGCGTCCGCCACTCGGGATGGATCTTGCCGGCCACCGGCAGGAACGCTTTGTTTTTGGCCATCGCGTAATAGAGGCGAGGACCGATGGTCACCATCGCATTCACCGTGGACATCAGCGAAACGGCCAGCAGGCCCGAGAAGATGCCCGCGACCTCGGAGCCCCACAGCGCTTTCGCGGTCAGCGACCCGATCGCGATCACGTTCTTCATCTCCGACAGCGGCACGGCGTAGATAAAGACGACATTGAACAGCAGGTACAGCACGGCCACGAGCGCGGTGCCCGCGGTCAAAGCCAGCGGCAGGTTGCGCTCCGGGCGGCGCAGTTCCTCGGCGACGTAAGTGGCCGCGTTCCAGCCCGAATACGCGACATAGATCCAGAACAGGCTGATGGCGAACTGCGCGGGGATGGAGGTGGTGACGGTCCGCTCGGTGGTCTGGGCGAGATGGCTCCAGTCGCCGGTCCCGATCGTGAAGCCCATCGCGATGAAGGCCACCATGACGAGGATCTTCACGCTGGTCAGCGCATTCTGAATCCGGGCGATGAACTGCACGCCGAACAGGTTCAGAATCGTAAAGACCAGCACCAGCCCGGCGGCGCAGAACTGCGCACCGCCAAATTGCATGCCCACATCGCCCCACTGCACGCGCCACCACGCGCTATCCTGCCGCAACGCGGGGAAGAAGTAGCCAAGATAGTCGGAAAAGGCGAGAGCGGCGGCGGCAATCGGAGCCGAAAAACCCGCAAAGAAGCTGACCCAGCCGCTCATAAAGCCCCAGGTGGGGCCGTAGGCGCGGGTCAGATAGACATACTCACCGCCCGAAGCCGGAAAGTTGATGCCCAGTTCGGAGTAACAGAACGCGCCCGCCAGCGCGAAACAGGCGCCCACCAGCCAGATGATCAACACAAGATTGGGCGCGCCCAACTGCCCGGCCAGAAAGCCGGTCGTGGTGAAAATGCCGGTGCCGATCATGTTGGACACCACCAGCGCGATGGCGCTGAACAGGCCCAACTGGCGAAGGAGTGAAGGCGAAGAAGCCATTGAAATGCTATTGTACTTGGGAACGCAATGGACAAGTTTGCCAGCATCACGGATGCACGGGTCCGGGAGAGGACCGGGCGCGGCTGGGCGGAGTGGGTCGACCTGCTCGACCACGCGGGCGCGTCGGCGCTTCCGCACAAACAGATCGCTCTCCACTTGCAGGAGCAGTACGGGCTGGACGCCTGGTGGGCGCAATCCGTCACCGTCGGCTACGAACAGGCCAAAGGCCGCCGCGCGGAGCACGAGAAAGCGGGCGGGTTTTCAGCGAGCGTGAGCCGGACTGTCGCCACGCCCATCGACGAGGTCCACGCCGCCTGGGTGTCCGGCGCCTGGCTGACGCGCGTCCCGGGAGCAGAGATTACCAAAGCCACACCGCCGAAGAGCGTCCGGATCCGGCTTGCCGATGGCACGCGGGCGGCGGTTTACCTGACGGCGAAGCCCGGCGGAAAGACCGTCATCCAGGTCGAGCATGAGAAACTGCCCGGCGCGGAGGCGGTCGAGCCGAGCCGCGCGCTTTGGCGCGAGGTCATCGCGCTGGTCGCCGGCCCGGCGCGGGAGTAGAATCGCAGCATGACCGGAATCACCCGCCGCCGTTTCGCGGCCGCCGCCGCGCTGCTGCCCGCCCTGAAATTGCAGGCCGCGCGTCTCGACCGCGTTGGTGCACAGCTATACACGTTGCGTTCGGTGCTCCCGCAGAAGCCCGCCGAAACGCTGCGCGCTCTTGAGCAGATCGGCTACAACGAAGTGGAAGTCGTCGGGGGAGACCTGCCGAAGATCTGGGACGCCCTGCGCGCCACGCGGCTCAAGGCCGTCGCTGTGCACTTCGACGCGGCCATCTTCACGCGCGAAACCGCCAAGCTCGACGCCGCCCTCGATGACGCCAGGGAAAAGGGCTTCGCCTACGTACTCTGCCCCTGGGTTCCGCCCGATCAGCGCAGCGCGGATGCGATGCAGCGCCTCGGCGCGTCGCTCAACGAAGCCGGGCGCAAGGCCCAGGCCCGCGGGCTCACTCTCTGCTACCACAATCACGCCTTCGAGTTCGCCCCCATGGAGGGCGGTGGAACCATGCTCGACCGCCTGCTGCGCGAGACGGATCCCAGCCTGGTGCAACTCGAATTCGACATCATGTGGAGCCAGGTGGCCGGAGTCGACCCCGTCAGCGTTTTCAAAAAGTACCCCGGACGAATCCCGCTCGTGCACCTCAAGAACGTCAAAGCCGGCATCGGCCCCCGGTTCGATGAGAAAGTGCCCCGCGACGCCTTCCAGGAGGTCGGCCAGGGCGCCATCGCCGTCGCGCCCGTGCTGCGCGCGGCCGTGGCCGCCGGAGCGAAGCACTTCTTCGTCGAACAGGACCAAACCCCCGGCGACCCGCTCGACAGCCTGCGCAACAGCTTCAATTACCTCCGCGGGCTTGAATTCTGAAGCGCAATTCATCACGAGATTCGCTCAAGACCGGACCCTTCCATCCGAAAAGAGCATTGACCCCGGCATCCCGCCTGTCAGCGGCAATCCACCGCCGGGTAAAGGAGTGCATTCGGCGATGAAAGGAAGGAAGGGTTCAACCATGAAAATGATCGTCTTGTCGGCTGTTCTGGCGGTCCTGGGCGCGGGTCTGGCCTGTGCGCAGGAGGCGGTGCCGGGTTCGGTTGCGATGGCGCGGGCCACCAAGAAAGTAGCGCCCGATTTCCCTGCCGCGGCGCGTCAGTTGAATCTGGTTGGAGCCAGCGAAGTGCAGATCGAAGTGGACGAAAGCGGTTCGGTCACCGACGCGAAAGTCATCAAGGGCAACGCGATCTTCTCCGCAAACGCCATGGCGGCGGCGAAGCAGTGGAAGTTTCAACCCATGAATAAGGACGGCGCCGCACAGAAGTTCACGACCGTCCTGGTCTTCAACTTCACGAAGTAACCCGCACGAGGCCGTAAACTGGGAGGATGTGGTGGCGGCTGCTCTTTCTGGCATCCGCCGCGCTTCCCCTCTGTGTGGCGCAGAGCTGGACCGGGCAGGTTGTCCGGGTTGGCGACGGCGACACCCTCGAGATTCTGCGCGGCCGTACGACCGTGCGCGTCCGCCTGCATGGCGTGGATTGCCCAGAGCTCGGTCAGGATTTCGGAGAACGCGCCCGCCAGCGGACCGGCGCACTGGCCATGCGCCAACAGGTCACCGTGCGCCAGATCGAAACGGATCGCTTCGGCCGCGTGGTCGGCGAAGTCTTCCTGCCCGGCGGCGCGTCGCTGAATCGGAAACTGGTCGAGGAAGGTCTTGCCTGGTGGTACCGCCAGTACGCCCCGCGTGACCTCCAGCTCCGCCTCCTCGAAGAGAAGGCCCGCGATGCCCGCCGCGGCCTCTGGGCGCACCCCAGCCCCATTCCCCCCTGGAAATGGCGGGGCGCAAACAGGCGAAAATAGGCTGCATGAAGAGCTACCGCAAGGAACTCTGGTTCAATGTCCCCGCCCGCCGCGGCCTCGTCAACATCACGCCCGATGTCGATGAGTGCCTCCGCGAAAGCGGTATCCGCGAGGGCCTCTGCCTCGTTAACGCCATGCACATCACCGCCTCGGTCTTCATCAACGACGACGAACGCGGCCTCCATCACGACTACGATGTCTGGCTCGAAAAACTCGCCCCCCACGAACCCACCAGCCACTACCATCACAACCGGACCGGAGAGGACAACGCCGACGCTCACATGAAACGCCAGATCATGGGTCGCGAAACCGTCGTCGCCGTCACCGAAGGCCGCCTCGACTTCGGCCCCTGGGAACAGATCTTCTACGGCGAATTCGACGGACGCCGCCGCAAACGCGTCCTCGTCAAAATCATTGGCGAGTAGCCGGCATCTGCCGCCCGTTCTGGTCCAGAACCAACCCCGTCACCTTCCCCGCCCCGTCCACCTGAAACGTGATTGTCGCGTCGATCACCTTCGGGAAGAACTTCGTTTCGGACTCGGGGAAAACCGGAAACTTGGGCTGATTCGTGGCCTGGGTCATCAATTGGCCGTTCTCGAGCGTGACCGTCATCGCAAACGATGGCGCGAGTTGGTACACCCCTACATAGCGGCTGAGCACCTCCGCCGGCACCTGAATCTCTTTCCTCACCACCGGCTTCGGAACCTCCTTGCCTAACGCCAGCAGCACCAGGTCGTTCGCCAGCTTGCCGCTCTGCGCCTCCTGCGTGTTCCCCAGCGCGACCACCACCAGCTTCTCCGCCGGCACCCGGATGATCATCGTCGCGAAGCCCTCGATTCCACCGCCATGCATCTGGATCTCCGTCCCGTCCTGCTTGCGGGCGATCCAGCCGTACGCGTAGTCTGCCTTCTCCGGTGTGAAGTACTTCTTGTAAGATGCCGCGCCGATCAACTTGCCCTCCCGCAGCGCCGTGTCCCATTTCAGCAGGTCCAGCGTCGTCGAATACAGCGCTCCCGCCGCGTGCGGAATCGACATGTCGATGTGCCCGGCCGGGCGAAGTCCTTTCGGCCCTTGCGCATAACCGGCGGCGAACCGCGGCAGAACCGTCAACTGGTTGTGATAACCCGAGTCCTTCATCCCCAGTGGCCCGAAAACCGCCTTCTCCATGAACGAGGCATAGTCCTGCCCCGACGCCCGCTCAATAATCAGACCCAGCAGCGTATACCCCGTGTTCGAGTACTTGAACTGCGCCCCGGGCTTGAACTCAAGCGGCATCCCGGTCACCCGCTTCATCGTCTCGGCGGGCGGCGCTGGTAGCGCATTGGTCTTCTTGTAATCAGGCAGGTTGGTGAAGCTGGGGATCCCCGAGGTGTGGGTCAGCAGATGGTGGATCGTCACCCCTGCCCACGCCTCCGGCGCCTCCGGTATCAACTTGCGGATCGGATCCCCCGTCGCCAGTTTGCCCTGCTCCTCCAGAATCAGCACAGCCATCGCCGTGAACTGCTTCGTGATCGACCCCAGCCGGAACTTCGTGTCCGGCGTCGCCTCGATTCCCCACTCCACTACTGCCGGACCAAACCCCCGGCTCAACACCGGCTTACCGTCCCGCGCCACCAGCACCGAGCCCTGAAACTGGCCCGCGTCCCGGTACGCCTGCGCCTGTTCGGCCAACCTCTCCGGGCTCACCTGCGCCCCGACCGCCGCCGCCAGCATCAAGATCGCAAAAACGACACGAAAAGTCCGCATCCTGTGTCCTCCACATTCCGTATACGCGCGAAAACTCCAGAGGTTCGCTCAATTCCCGCTAAAATTAGAGAGATCACCATGAGCCAATCCCTGTTCGGGGGCCCGCCCGCCTCCGGTTCCTCCGGCCTCAGCCTCCTCGAACGCCTCAAACAGGGCGTCCAGAAGACCCGCGCCGGTTTCGTCGAAAAGGTCGAAGACGTCATTCACGGCCGCAAGGAGATCGATGCCGACCTCCTCGAAGAACTCGAATACACCCTGATCACCGCCGATATCGGCGTCCGCACCGCCACCGATATCCTTGAATCCATCCGCCAGCGCGTCGACCGCCGTCTCGTCAGCGATGCCGCCGAGATCCGCAGCCTGATCCGCGAACACCTCCTCGGCGTCCTCGAATCCACCGATCGCCCCCTCCAGCGCCCCGCCGCCCCCCCGATGGTCGTCTTCATGGTCGGTGTCAACGGCGCCGGCAAAACCACCACCATCGGCAAACTCGCCAGCAGGTTCAAGGACGAAGGCCGCTCCGTCCTGCTCTGCGCCGCCGACACCTTCCGCGCCGCCGCCATCGAACAACTCGAAGTCTGGGGCCAGCGCACCCAGTCCGAGGTCATCCGGCAGGCCCAGGGCGCCGACCCCAGCGCCGTCATCTTCGACGCCCTCCAGTCCGCCAAATCCCGCAAGTTCGATACCCTCATCGTCGATACCGCCGGCCGCCTCCACACCAAGGACAACCTGATGGCCGAACTCGAAAAGATGCGCCGCACCGCCGCCCGCGTCGTCCCCGACGCCCCCCACGAAGTCTGGCTCGTCCTCGACGCCACCACCGGCCAGAACGGCCTCGAACAGGCCCGCAAATTCACCGAATCCGCCGGCGTCACCGGCATCGTCCTCACCAAACTCGACGGCACCGCCAAAGGCGGCATTGTCGTCGCCATCGCCCGCGAACTCAACCTCCCCATCCGCTACATTGGCGTCGGCGAACAGGCCGCCGACCTGCTCCCCTTCGAGCCCGAACCCTTTATCGCCTCGCTCTTCGAGAACTAAGGACCCCTCCATGGACTACCTGCGCGAAGCTCTCGACCTTGCCCGCCAGGGCCAGGGCCAGACCTCCCCCAACCCCGCCGTCGGCGCCGTCGTCGTTCAGGACGGCCGGATCGCCGGCCGCGGCTTCCACACCTGGGCCGGAGTCAAACACGCCGAAATCCTCGCGCTCGAACAGGCCGGTCCCGCCGCCCGTGGCGCCACCTTCTACATCAACCTCGAACCCTGCGCCCACACCGGCCGCACCGGCCCCTGCGCCAACGCCCTCATTGAAGCCGGCATCGCCCGCGTCGTCGCCATCACCGAAGATCCCAACCCCGCCGTCGCCGGACGCGGCTTCGCCCTCCTTCGCGACGCCGGCATCGAAGTCGTCATTGACTCGCGCCTCCAGGCCGAAGCCGAAGAACTCAACATGGGCTTCTTCCACTTCATGCGCACCGGCCGCCCTCTGGTCACGCTCAAGTCCGCCGTCACTCTTGATGGCAAAATCGCCGCCCCCGAGGATAACTCCGGCTGGATCACCTCCGAAGCCGCCCGCACCCACGTCCAGACCGTCCGCCACCTCCACGACGCCATCCTCAGCGGCATCGGCACCGTCGCCGCCGACAACCCCCTCCTCAACGACCGCTCCGGCCTCCCCCGCGCCCGCCCCTTCCTCCGCATCGTCGCCGATTCCCAACTCCGCCTCCCCCTCGACTCCCGCCTCGTCGAGTCCTGCGACAACGACCTCCTCGTCGTCTGCACCTCCATCGCCCCCCCGGCCCGTCGCGCCGCCCTCGAAGCCCGAGGAGTCGAAGTCATCGCCGCCGACGGCCCCGCCGGCCGCCCCGACCTCCATCGCATCGTCCAGATTCTCGCCGAACGCCGTTACCTCTCCCTCATGATCGAAGCCGGAAGCAAACTCAATTGGGCCGCCCTCGAATCCGGTATCGTCGACCGCATCTTCTTCTACTACGCCCCAAAAATCCTCGGTGGCATGCAGTCGCTCCCCGTCGCCGGCGGCCTCGGCCGCCGCAGCCGCACCGATGCCATCCGCCTCGAACACGTCCGCCTGCACCAGATCACCGCCGACGAATTCGCCGTCGAAGCCTGGACACCCCGGGAGGCCTCCTGATGTTTACCGGACTCATTGAAGAAGTCGGCTCCGTCGAAGCCCTCGAACCCCGCCCCGCCGGTAGCCGCCTCCGACTCCGCGCCCCCCATATCGCCCCCGGTCTCCGCGAGGGCGACTCCGTCTCCGTCAGCGGCGTCTGCCTCACCGCCGTTGACCTCCGCCCCTCGGGCTTCTCCGCCGACGTCTCCCCCGAAACCCTGCGCCGCTCCAGCCTCGGCCACCTCCGCGCCGGCGCCCCCGTCAACCTCGAACGCGCCCTCCAACCCTCCTCCCGCCTCGGCGGCCACATCGTCCAGGGCCACGTCGATGCCGTCGGCGCCATCGAATCCCTCGAACTTATCGGCGGCGATAACTGGTGGCTCCGCGTCGCCGTCCCCGAAGAACTCGACCGCTACCTCGTCTTCAAAGGCTCCATCGCCATCGACGGCATCAGCCTCACCATCGCCGCCATCGAGAACCTCGTCCTCTCCGTCACCATCATCCCCCACACCTTCGAAAACACCACCCTTCGCCTCCGCCGCCCCGGCGATCCCGTCAACCTCGAAACCGACGTCCTCGCCAAGTATGTCGAGAAGATGCTCGGCGCCCTCGACCTCCGCTCCAACCGCCCCCTCACCGAGGAACGCCTCCGCGACGAAGGCTGGTAACCCCATGCCCGCCCCCTCCCGCCGCCGCTTCCTCGCCCTCGCCTCCCTCGCCACCACCGCGACCACCGCCGCGCCCCAGGAACCCACCTTCTCCTCCTCCATCACCCTGATCCGCGTCGACGCCGAAGTCCTCCAGGATGACCGCATGATCGAAGGCCTCACCGCGGATGACTTCGAGGTTCTCGACAATGGCCAGCCCCAGCGCGTCCGCAACCTCAGCCGCGACCTCGAACCCCTCGACATCGTTCTGCTCTTCGACATCAGCGGCTCCATGGAATGGGTCGCCCAGAAGGTTGCCACTGCCGCCGAACGCGCCCTCGCCGCCCTGCAGTCCGGCGACCGCGCCGCCGTCATGACCTTCCACACCTGGCAGGACCTCGTCGAACCCCTCACCGACGAAATGCCCCACATCGTCGAAGCCGTCCGCCTCAAAGTCCTCCGCTCCCGCTTCGGCGGCGGCACCCATCTCACCGCCGCCGCCGGCGAAGCCGTCAAAATCCTCGCCGCTGCCGAAGGCGGCCGCCGCCGCGCCGTCATCGCCCTCACAGACAACCGCGGCACCGCCTCCCGCCGCGAAGACCGCGTCCTCAATGAATACTGGGAGGCCGACGCCATCCTCTGCGGCATCATCACCGTTCAGGACCCGCGCCAGTTCGCCGAATGGAAGTCTCGCCAGATCGGCCCCCAACTTGCCATCCCCGAGCAGGGCCTCGGCAACCTGATCCTTCAGACCGGCGGTGCCGCCATCACTACCGATGAACCCGGCATAGCCCTTGAGGACATGCTCCGCCGCCTCCGGTCCCGGTACACCCTTTATTACTCCATGCCCGCCTCCGCCCAGCCTGGAAAAGCCCGTAAAACCCAGGTCCGCCTCCGCGGCGCCGCCGCGCAACGCTACCCTAACGCCCGGATTCGTGCCCGCGGCGGCTATCTCGCCCCTCGCTCCGTCGAGTAATCTGCCGTCACCACAACGGGATCCGCGCTTCCACCCCCGCCCGCCTCACCTTCACCCATTCCGCCCTCTCCCCGGGCGCCACCCCTCGCCGCAGCGCCGCATCATACTCTTCCAGCGCCTCCGGCAATCGCCCCGCCCGCTCCAGGGCCCACCCCAACGCCAGATGCGGCTCCGCCCACTCCGGCGCCAACCGCTCCGCCTCGTGACACCATGTCTCCAGCGCCCTCTGATCGTCGATAGCGTAACCCAGCCACCCCAACCGCAAACAGTCCTCCGCCGTCGCTTCCCCCCGCCCCACCAAATCCTCCAGACTCAGGTACGCCTCTCCAAACCGGCCCTCCCCGGCCAGCCTTTGCGCCAGGTCCCCCGCCGCCTCTTCCTCGCATGTGAACGTTTGCTCACAACAACATACCGCACAAGATGATCTTGTCTGAATCTGAGGAAACCGACACATCAGGCACGACGTCATAGCGTGAAATCACCCAACTTTCGATCCGATTTTGCCCCTACCTCCACCATTCTCCCCCAATTCCGCGATGGCCCCCAAATTGCCAATGGTTTCTCAGCAACATGGAATCCGCACTCGCTATCCACCGCTTTCACTTTGCTTTCAATATCACTTTCCACTATATCTTCGTCCAGTTAACCCTCGGTCTCGCCCTGCTCATCTTCGTCCTGAAGACCATGGCGATCAAGACCGGCGACGAGCGGTACAACAACGCCGCGCGCTTCTGGGCCAAGATCTTCGCCGTCAACTTCGCTCTCGGCGTCGTCACCGGCATCCCCATGGAATTTATGTTCGGCACCAACTGGAGCCGCTTCTCCAAGGCCGCCGGCGGCGTCATTGGCCACACCCTCGGCATGGAGGGACTCTATAGTTTTTTCCTTGAAAGCTCCTTCCTCGGTCTGCTGCTGTTCGGCGAAAAAATCCTCGGCCGCATCGGCCACTGGCTCGCCGCCGGCGCCGTCTGGATCGGATCCTGGCTCTCCGCCTACCTGATCGTCGCCACCAACGCCTGGATGCAGCGCCCCACCGGCTACACCCTCGGCCCCGATGGCGAAATCCTCCTCTCCAGTTGGTGGGCTCTCGTCTTCAATGAGTGGGCCTTCTGGCAGTATCTCCATACTCTCCTCGGCGGCGTCGTCACCGGATCCTTCGTCGTCGCCGGCGTCGGTGCTTTCTACCTTCTCCTCCACAAACAGGAGGACATGGGCCGCCTCTTCGTTCGCACTGGCGTCATCGCCGGCCTCATCGCCACCGTCCTCGTCGCCTTCCCTACCGGCGACCAGCAGGGCATGCTCGTCGCCAAATATCAACCCGCCACCCTCGCCGCCATGGAAGGCCACTTCGAAACCGGGAAAGCCGTCCCCCTCGCCATCCTCGGCCAACCCGACGTCGAACAGGGCCGCCTCGATAACCCCCTCCTCCTTCCCGGCGTCCTTAGCTTCATCACCCACAAACGCTGGGACGCCGAAGTCAAAGGCCTCGACGCCTTCCCCCGCGAAAATTGGCCCGACAACATCCCCCTCCTCTACTACGCCTTTCATATCATGGTCGGCCTCGGCACCATCTTCATCGCCGTCATGGCCCTCAGCGCCTTCCAACTCTGGCGCGGCAAACTCTACTCTTTCAAACCCCTGCTCTGGGCCCTCCTCCTCATGATGCCCCTCCCCTACGTGGCCAATACCGCCGGATGGATGACCACCGAACTCGGCCGCCAACCCTGGCTCATCTACGGCCTCATGCGCACCGCCGAAGGCACCTCCCCCCACGTCTCCAGCGGTAACGCCCTCTTCACCCTTCTCGGCTTCATGGGCATCTACTCCCTGCTGTTCATGCTCGGCCTCTTCATGATCTGGCGCGAAATCGACCACGGCCCCGCCTCCGTCGACCAACCCGAATCCCCCGCTGGCTATTAATGAGTTTTAAGAATTAAGGAGACGCCCTTCTCACCATGCTCCCCGTCATCTGGTTTTGCATCGTCGCCGTCATGATCGCCATGTACGTGGTCCTCGACGGCTTTGACCTCGGCGCCGGCATCGTCCATCTCGGCGTGGCCCGCAATGAAGACGAACGCCGGATGGTCCTCAAATCCATCGGCCCCGTCTGGGACGGCAACGAAGTCTGGCTCCTCGCCGGCGGCGGCGCCCTCTACTTCGCCTTCCCCGCCCTCTACGCCTCCTCCTTCAGCGGATTCTATCTCCCGCTCATGATCGTCCTCTGGCTCCTCATCCTCCGCGGCATCTCCGTCGAATTCCGCAACCACATCGACAATCGCATCTGGAAACCCCTCTGGGACACCGTCTTCTGCTTCTCCTCCGCCCTGCTCGCCATCTTCTTCGGCGCCGCCCTCGGCAATGTCGTCCGCGGCGTCCCCCTCAATGCCAACGGCGACTTCTTCCTCCCCCTCTGGACCAATTTCCAGCCCGGT
>DNFG01000086.1 GCA_003487005.1 Bryobacterales bacterium | reverse complement strand
GAACAACACCCCCTCCGGCAACACCTTGCGCTGCACCAACTCGTTCTTCCCCCGGTACGGCCGCCCTTTCACGATCTTCGCTGCGTACGCCTCCCCAATCCCCGGCAACTTCTTCAACTCCTCCACCCCTGCCGAATTCAAATCCACCAGCGCCCCCGCCGCCCCCTTCTTCCCTGCCATCGGCGTCTGCGCGCATGCCCCCTGCAGCCCCAAACCCAAAACCAGCGCCAGCATCAGCCACAACCACCGGACCTTCAGCTTCATCCTTGTCTCCCTTCCTCCCTAAGGCGCAAGCCCGTTCACCAGCGCCTTCGCCATCTCCGCAATCGCGATCGACCCCAGATTGTCCTCCGAATAATCTACCTGCTTCATCCCGTCCACCGTGATTGCCAGCACGAACGTCCCCCCCTTCCCCGTCACCAGCGCCACGTCGCTCCGCAATGCGTCCAGCGCCCCGCTCTTGCTCGCCACCACCACCCCGCTCCCCAACCGCCGACCGATGCAGTCCTTGTACTGCTGCCTCTTCAGGATCTCCACCATCGCCCGCGACGCCGCCCTGCTCACCACCCGCCCCTGATGCAGCATCGCCGCCAATCGTCCCATCTCCCGCGATGTCGAAACCCCGCTCCCGAAACGCGCGTTCTCCGGCCGCTGCCCCGCCGCGCTCCATCCCGACGCCGCCTTCAACTGCGTCCCGTCTCCCCGGATCCGCCGCAGCGTCCGAGTCTCCGCCAGACCCAGCCCCTCCAGAAATCCGTTCACCCGGTCCCCGCCCACCCGCTCCAACACCAGGTTCGTCGCCGTGTTGTCGCTCACCACGATCATCAGCTTCACCAGATCATCCACCCGGAAACTCTCGCCCCCCGTCATCTCCTGCAGAATCCCCGACCCCGAAACGATATCCTCCCGCCTCAACGTGATCCGCTCGTCCCACTTCAACTCGCCCCGCTCCGCCAGATCAAACGCCGCCGCCATGATCGGCAGCTTGATCGTGCTCGCCGTTCGCACCCGCTCGTCCGCCCGGTACGCCTCCTCCCGCCCGCTCTCCAGATGCTTCGCGTACCACCACGCATCCCCGCCCGTCTCCCTCTTCAGCTTCCCCGCCAGCCCCTCCAACTCCTCCCGCAACGGGCTCTTCTGCTGCCCCCACACCGCTCCCGCTGCTCCCGCCGCCGCCAGCCACGCCCTCCGCGTCTGCATCGCCCTCAATCCACCTTTTTCTGCAGCGTCTGCGGGCTTTCGTCCGGCACATAACCGAAGCTGATATTCCGCGCCTCCGGATTGTCAATCGCGTACGATACCCGGATCTGGTGTGCCCCCACCTTCTGGATCAGAATCGTCCCCTGCAGCGGCGCCTTCAGCGCAAATCGCATCGTCTCCGTCCGGATCCGTCCCTCGAATGAAAATCGCACCGTCGGATTGTGCGGCTCGTCTTCCGGCACAGCGTAAACCCCCTCGTAGCTCCCCTGCACCAGGTCGTCCTGCTGCGTGATCCGGACATTCACAAACCGCGGTTCGTACGCCCCGTCGTCCGTCTTCCGCGCATCCAGATTCTGCAAGAACCAGACACCCCCCAGCGGCGGCACCACCGCCTGCGCCGTCGCCACCGCCTCCATCCCGACCGGAACCGCCGCCCCCGTTGCCGGTGCCCCGGTCCCCGTCATCGATCCCGTCTTCGGCCCCCGCCGTTCCACCTCCACCTTCAATCCCTCGTACACCCGGTCCCATGCTTCCGCCTCCGCCCGCAATACCCCCTCCTGCGCATCCAGACGGTTCGCCAGGCCCATCAACGACTCCACCGCAGGCGCCGTCACCTCCGCGCCCGGTCCCCGACCCGCTCCGCTCCGCTCCCGCGCCTGCTGCCTCGCCTCCATCGACGATCGCACTGCCATCAACTCTGTCCGCTGCCGCTGCAATACCGGCAGACTCTCCCGGTCCGCCGCTCCCAAACTCTTCACCTGCCTCTCCACCTCTCCAATCGCTGATCCCATCGCCAGCCGCAATCCCATTTCGCTCGCTGGCTCGCTCTTCTCCTGCTCCGCCGCCTGCAACCGCTGCGCTTGCGCCCGGTACTCCCCGGCCAGCGCCCGCAAATACCGGCGCTTCGCCTCCGTCAGCCGCCGCCGCTTCTCCGCCGCGTCTTCAATCCCCGCCAGCGCCTCCCCCACCGGCTTCTGAAACAACGCCCGGTCTTCCTCCACCCCCGTTTGCTTCCACTCCGTCAGTGCCGTGCTCCACGCCCCATGCAGCGCCTCCAACTCCTGCGGCCCATTCGCCGCCGCCGGCATCACCACCGTCCACAACATCGCCACCGCCAGACCCTTCCTCTGCTTCACCACGACAGATCTCCTCCCCTCACTTCTTCTTTCTCCCTGTTCGCGGCTTCGCCGGAGTCACGAACGGATCCTCCGCCGCCTTCGGCTCTGCTATCGCCGCCGGTGCACACCTCCGGCTGATCTCCGTCTCCCACAAATCGTAAATCGTCTGCAGCCGCTGCAGTTCCGCATTCAACGGACCCTGCTGCACCCGCAGCATCGCTTGCACCCCCTCCCCCCGCAGCGCCAGCGGACCCAACCGGCTCTCCATCTCCGCCACCGCCTCCGGCAGACTCCGCCACTCAAACCTCTGCTTCTCCTGATTCCGCCTTAC
>DNFG01000453.1:5388-11336 GCA_003487005.1 Bryobacterales bacterium | reverse complement strand
GCAGCGCGACCAGCGAGGTGGCAATCCTCATCGCGGGCCGCGATCTCGGGCTCCAGGGCAGGCTCGCCGCCCGGGTCCAGTTGAGTGGCCCACCATCGCGCTTGCAGTTGCGAGGGCGGCTCCAGGTGGAGGGCTTCGATCGTGGCGGCCGGTTCGCTCCGCGCGGCCGGGAATGGACCCTGCCGTTCGAGGGTGCGCTGGATCTCAAGCAGCAGTCCTTTGAACTGCGTACCGTAGATCCGGCGGGGGAAGCATCCGCCCCGCTCACCATTTTGCTGTCGGCGAGTTCGATCTTCACCCGCCCGAGGGCCGAGGCCGCTTTCACGTTCGACGGCATCCCTGCGTCCACATTCCTCGACGTGGCCCGGCGTCTCGGCGCGGAAACGCCAGCGGGGTTCTCCATGGATGGCTCTCTGCACGGAGCGTTGGCGTTGCCGCGTGAAGGATTCTTGAACGGAGAGGTCGAACTGCGTAATGCGGAAGTCAGACTGCAGGATGCTGGACCGGTGGCGATTCGAGTGGCGACAGTCCGGATGGCGGGCGGCGCATTGGAACTGTTGCCCGCGGAACTGGTCACTCCGAGCGGGGCAACCGCTGAGTTAGCCGGCCGATGGAGCGCGGGCTCTCTGGCTTTTCAGGCTCGCTTCCCTGCCCTGCCTCTGGACGAGTTGAACACGGCACTGCGTCGGTTGCCCGATTGTGCTGCTCCACCTCCCTTGCGATTGTGTCGTGAAGGCACGCTGGGTGGCAATTTGCGCTACGACTTCCAGACGGGTACCGGAGATGGAGCCTGGACAGCGGACCTGCTGCTGCAGGGTGCTTCATGTAACGCGCCTGGCCTGCCAGGTCCCATCCAACTCGTCCGCGCACCCGTCTCGGTCCGGGGCACAGAATGGACCGTGCGCGCAGCCACTGTCCGGTGGAACCAGTTGGATGCGATCATCAGTCTCGTCAGTCCGGCCTCCCCCGCCCGTCGGCTTCACCTCGAGGTACAGGCGCCCGTACTGGATGCGGCCCGGTTGGAAGATGCCATCCGTCCTGCATTTGAACGCCGTTCGTCTTTCCTCGACCGCACGCTTCGCCGCCAACCACCAATGCCGGGCTGGCTGACCGGGCGCCGGCTCGAGTTGAATGTCCGCGCGCGACGGTTCCTGCTGGCGGGCGACGGATATGGCCAACTCAGGCTGCATGGCTTCTGGGATGGTGGACAGATCGAAGTGCCCTCCGTGGAAGTCAAACTCGATGCCGCGTCGTTCACCGGCCGCGGTACCATCCGCCTCGGTGAGGTCGCTCCGGAGTACTACCTCAAGGGCCGACTCGACCGGCTCCCGCTTCGTGACGCCAGCATGGATGCCACGATCGAACTGCGAACCTCAGGATTCGGACGGAGCCTGCTGGAGAGGCTTCGCTTGAATGGCCGCCTCGATGCACGCGGAGTTCCCTACGGCGGAGGGAGTCTCGACTGGATCGCCGCCTGCTACGATTTCGACGCATCCAGACCCGAAGCCACTCAACTCCGCCTCACGTGCCTCGAGGCGCGACAGGGCGGAGAGTTCTTTGCCGGTGAGCCCGTCACGGGCTCGACCACCGATCTGCAACTGGAAATCGAATCCGCGCGGCGCCAGTTGACGGTCAGTTGGCCGCCCACCCCCTGATTCGGTCTTTCGGCCGAATCCCGCTACAATTTCAGTTAAGAATGGCGCAACCCGAAAATCAGCCCGCCGCCGTACCTGGGTTCCTTGAGCCCGAACGCGAGACGCTTCGCGACCAACTCAGCGCAGCGTGGCAACTCCAGACGGAGGAAGTCCAGCAACAGCTGGAGAGAGGCTGGCGCGAACACCTGGCCAGAGCGATCGATGAGCGATTCGTCAGCCTCGCTGCCCGCATCGAAGCAGAAACTGCCCGGCGGTCTACCGAGGCCGCGGAGGCAGCCCGCGAAGCGGCCCGGGAGGCCGCCGCGGCGGACTTGCGCCGCTACACCGAGCGGCTCAATCAGACCGCCCGCCGCCTGGAACAGGCGGAAGACGCACCGGCTTGGGCTAGCGCCCTGCTGGACGGATTGCACTTCTTCGCCCCTCAGGTCACACTATTCAGCGTCCTGACAGGCAAACTCCGTTACGAAGGCCACCGCGCGCCCGCTGGCCGGCAATTCGGCGACTTCGGTCAACTCGACCTGCCTGCGGATGCCGCCCCGGCCTTTGCCAATGTCCTCGAAACGCTGGATACCGTGATCGCTCTTGCGACGCCGGGCGAACTGACGGAACCGCTTGCCCGGACGATGCGGGCCGATCCCGAGAAGCGCATTTGCCTCCTTCCGGTTACGATCGGGAGATCCACGGGCAACCGGCGTGTGGCTGCGGTTGTGTATGCCGAGCCTGGCGGCGCACCGAGCGACACCAATGCCCTCGAGTTGCTCGCCGCTCTCGCCGGCGCAACCCTGGACTGCCGGCTCAACCGCCGAGCCCCCACAACCGTCAAAGCCGTTCCGGCGCAGACGCCTGCCCTGTCAGGTGAATTGGTCAACATTTCCGCTTCAGTCGAGACCCCCGGCGCGGAGCCCCTGGAACCGCCACCCCCACCCCCGCTCGCGGACCTCCCGCGTGTGGAGCAGGAGTGGCACGCCCGCGCTCAACGCTTTGCGCGTGTCCGAGTCGCCGAAATGCGGCTGTATCAAGCACAGGCTGTCCGGCAGGGCCGCGATCAGGCTCGCCTCTATATGGCCTTGCGAGGCGAAATGGATCGATCGCGCGCCCAGTTCAAGCACGAGTTCCTGCATGTCTCTTCGATGGTGGACTACTTCCATCTCGAAGTCGTCAGGACATTGGCCAACGACGATCCCGCCTTGCTCGGGCCCGAGTATCCGGGACCACTCGCCTGAGATGAGGAGATCCGTCCAGCGCCACCTGCCACTGACCGCGGCCCTCGCCTTGCTTCCCATCGCGGCTTTCGCCCAGGAATCTGCGGCGGTCCGGCAGTTGGGCGAGGCCGTTCAGCTTCTCGAGAAAGGGAACGTGACTCAAGCCGCTCGCGCTCTCGCACCGTTACCCGCCCGGCTGCCAGTCCTGGCCGACTATCCGGCGTACTTCCTCGGCCAGGCACGATTCCAGCTGAAGGACTACGCTAATGTTCCCCCGGCGCTTGAGCCGGTCTTCCGCGGACCTTTGCGCTCTCCGCTCGCCGCACGCTCCGCGGTGCTCGCCGCCCGTAGCCTCCTGGAGGTCAATGAGCCACAGTCCGCCCTGACCTGGTTGGGCCGCGTCCCCGCCGCCCTGCGCGCGGAACCGGAATCCTCCCGGCTGGCCGCACTCGCCCAGGAGGCCTTGGGCAACCCGGTCGCGGCAGTCGCAGCGTGGAAAATGATCCATTTCTACTACCCGGTTTCCACCGAGGCCCGGGAGGCCGAAACCGCCCTGGAACGCCATCGGAAGTCGCTGGGCGACCGTTTCCCAACTGTTCCCGCCGAGGCGCATTTCACCCGCGCCGAACTCCTGTTGAAAGCCCGGCAGTACGACCGAGCCCGCGCCGAATACCATGAGATGGCCGCTGACTTCTCTGGACTCGACCGCGAGCGAGCAATGGTTCGTGCCGCCGCCACCCTCTATGAGCAGCGCAATACTACCGCCGCAATCAGCCAACTCAATGCCCTCCACCTCGTCGAACCTGACGCCGACGCCGAACGCCTGTACTGGCTCACGGCATCTCACCGCCGGGCCAATCGCGACGAGGGCATGGAGGCCGCGCTGGCACAACTCGCGCGCCGCGCTCCGCAATCCACCTGGCGACGCGATGCGCTCATCGTGGCCGGAAATCGCTATCTGATCGAGAACGGCCATCAGCAGTATCTCCCTCACTTCTCTGCCTGCGGCGAGAGTTTCCCAAATGACGCCGACGGCGCCTATTGCCACTGGAAAGTCGTCTGGCGCGCCTGGCTGGACAACCGGGCCGATGCCGGTGAACTCCTGCGCCAGCACTTGCGGAATTTCTCGGCATTCGAGAAGGCCGGTGCGGCGCTCTACTATCTGGGCCGCCAGGCCGAGGCACAGAGCCAGTATGGCGCGGCCAAGGCCTATTACGAAGAGAACCTCTCCCGGTTTCCCAACTACTACCACGCGGTGCTCGCCCGCGAGCGCCTGAAGCATCCTCGCATCGCCCATGCCGCACGCCACGAGGCGACGCTCCAGTTCCTCAGGTCCCTTCCCTTCCCTGTGAGAGACCAGAACCCTTCATTCGCCTCCGACCCCGAGACGGACACACGCCTACGCCGGGGCCGCCTGCTGATTCAGGCCAAACTCGATCGCTGGGCCGAAAGCGAAATGCGCTTCGGAGCCCGCAATGGCGCAAATCGCTGGCTGCTCGCCATGGAACTCGCTTCCACGGCCGCTGCCCGCGGCGCTCACGCTCTCGCCCTTCGCTACATCAAGGGCACCGCCCCGGGCTATCTCTTCCTCCCCCGAGAAGCCGCACCGGAAAAATTCTGGCGCCTCGCTTTTCCTTTTCCTTATCGCGCGGAGATCACCCGCTACGCGCGCCAGCGCAACCTCGACCCCTACTTCGTCGCGGCACTCATCCGCCAGGAGTCGGAATTCGACCCCGTCGTCGTCTCCCGCGCCGGAGCGATCGGCTTGATGCAGATCATGCCACCCACGGGACGACAACTCGCCCGCCAACTCCGCCTCGGAACCTCCACCAACGCCCGCCTCCGCCAACCACTCTTTAACCTCAATCTGGGCACCTTTTACTTGCGAAAACTGCTGGATCAGCGTGGCGGATCCGTGGAGGAAACCCTGGCCGGATACAACGCCGGAGCATCACGCGTCGTCCGCTGGAGGACGTGGGGCTCCTTCGACGAACCCAGCGAGTTCGTTGAGACAATTCCATTCACGGAAACCAGAAATTACGTCCAAATTATTCTCAGGAATCAGGACGTCTACGAGTGGCTCTACTCTGGCACCCCCGTCCCCGCCGAACCTGCCGCCGCGCCGAAGCCCGCATCCAAGAAACCGGCCTCCAGGAAACCTGCCTCCGGGAAGCCTGCCCCGAAGAAGCCCGCCGTCCGCCGCAAGTAACCACTCACTCTCGCTGGCCATCCCCATCGCCAAAGTCATATCATGGGGAACCAGAGGAGTGCATGCAATGAGCACCAGTCATCGAAGAGACTTCCTGCGCGCCGCCGGAGCCGCCGCTATCGCCACAGCGGCTCATCCCATTCTTGGCGCCAATGACCGTATCCGCGTCGGCATCATCGGCCTTGGCGGCCGCGGCAACAACCATATGACGTCCTATGCCGCCATCCAGACTTGCGAAGTCGCCGGCCTCTGCGACGTCAATCAGGCCGCCCGCGAGCGGGGCGTCGCCCTCATCCAGAAACTCCGTGGCAACCGCCCCAAGGAGTACCAGGACATGCGCCAGATGTTCGAGGACAAGGATATCGACGCCGTCTCCATGGCCACCCCAAACCACTGGCATTCCCTGGGTACCATCTGGGCTGTCCAGGCCGGCAAGGACGTCTACTGCGAGAAGCCCGCCAGCCACAACATCTACGAGGGTCGCAAAATGACCGAGGCCGCCCGCAAGTACAAGCGGATGGTCCAGATCGGCTCCCAATCCCGTTCCAAGCCCCACATGATCAAGGCCGTCCAACTCCTCAGAGAGGGCGTGATCGGCAAAGTCTACATGGCCAAGGGCCTCTGCTACAAGCGCCGCAAGTCAATCGGCGTCACCCCCGCCGAACCCGTCCCCGCCGGCGTCAATTGGGATATGTTCCTTGGCCCCGCACCCATGCGCCCCTTCACTCAAAACCGCTTCAAGTACAACTGGCACTGGTTCTGGGATACCGGCAACGGCGACATCGGCAACCAGGGCATCCACGAAATGGATATCGCCCGCTGGGGCTTGGGTGTCGATCTGCCCACCAACGCCGTTTCCACCGGCGGGAAGTACGTTTACGT
>DNFG01000453.1:0-5053 GCA_003487005.1 Bryobacterales bacterium | reverse complement strand
AGTCCGCGGCATTATCACCGGCGGCGAGTCCAGCTTCCAGCCGCGCGGTAACGCCACCGTGGGCGTCGTCTACTATGGCGGCGACGGCTACATGGTGCTTTCCGGCGGCGGTTTCTCCGTTTATAAGGGCGAGGATCGTCAGCTCACCATGGAAGAGAAACCCGCGCCCGGCGACACCAAGGAGCATATCGAGAACTTCCTCGCCGCCGTTCGCTCCCGCAAGCACACTGACCTGTCCGCCGATGTCGAGATCGGTGCTAAGTCCATGGAACTCGTCCACCTCGCCAACATCAGCTATCGCGTCAAACGGGCCATCCAGTATGACTACGCTTCGATGACCATCAAGAACGATCCCGAAGCCGCGAAGCTGCTGACCCGCGAGTACCGCGCACCCTACCTGATCACCGACAGGGTGTAGCCCGGTTCCCAGTCCTCCGAGGGCCGCCTCCACCAGGGGGCGGCCCTGTTCATTGAATGGCCGGTCAACAGCGCTAAACTAACGCAAGGCGTCCTCGGCGAGACAGATTCGAGCACCCCGCCCACGCCCCAACACCCATGGACGGTCCCGCCCAGAACCCGGATATCCCCGAAAACCTCCGCCGCCGGATCGATGAACTCGAGCAGGAACTCGCCCGCCTCCGGCAGGACCCTCTGGACTGGCTCGCCGCGGCCTCTACCGCCGCAGCCTCCCCACTCCCTCCAGTCTCCCCGCCGGTCGAACGGCTGATCTCCGTCATCGTCCCCCTCTACAACGGCGCCGCCTATATCGGTCGCTGCCTCGATTCCATCGCCAACCAGCAACCCTGTGGCTATGATCTCGAAGTCCTTGTCTGCGACGATGGATCTCACGACGATTCCCTTGCCGCCGCCCGCGCCTGGGCCGCTACCCAAAACACCCTGCGCGTCCGGGTCCTCACCCACCCTGACGCGGGCAACCACGGCGTTAGCGCCACCCGGAACCGCTGCGCCGCCTCCGCGTCGGGCGCCTTCCTCGCCCTGCTCGACGCCGACGACCTCTGGCTCCCCAACAAACTCGCTACCCAGATGCACTACCTCGAACAGCACCCCGAGGCCACCTGCGTCTGTTCCTTCGGACTCAACCGCGACCTCGCCGGCTTACCCATCCCCGGCTGGAGCAAGACCCGTTATGCCGGCGACTTCCGGCAGTCTCCCCCACCGGAAAATTTCCGCGCCCCCTACGATTTCGACCAACTCCTCCAGGGCGACCCCGTCCTCAACTCCTCCGCCCTCTTTCGCCGCACCGCCTTCGACCAGGCCGGCGGCTATCCCGGAACCATGAGCCATCAGGCCGAGGACTGGCTGCTCTTCCTCAAACTCTCTCTCGCCGCCCCCATCCACCTCATCCCCGAACCGCTCATTCAGTACAGCGTCCATAGCGAAAGCTATACCGCCGAATATGTCCGCCAGGGCTTTGCCTTCGGCAGCCGACTCGAGGTCCTGCTCTTTTTGCTCCACTGGATGCTCCCGCATCCGCAGCACCGCGCCCGCGCCCAGCAAGTCTACCGCCGCAACTACGCCACCCTGCTCGCAGGAATGGGCGGAGCACTCCGCCTGGCCGAATCCTTCCACCTCGCGCACCCGGACACCGCCCCCAGCCTTCCCGCGTTCGAACAGCACCTCCAGCAACTCTACCAACGCCTTGACGAACTCGAACACTATCACAACCACATCGAATCGCAGCTTAATCTGCTTCGCCGCCTCCCCGGCCTCAAGTTCCTCTACAACGCAGCGCGCCGCCTCCGCGGCTCCGCCGGTTGACCGGGCCCGCCATGCCCCAGGAACCCTGGCCCCGGATCACCGTCGTCACGCCGAACCTCAATGGCGCCGCCTTTCTCGAACAGACCATTCTCAGCGTTTCCGGGCAGGATTACCCCAATCTCGAATACATCGTCGTCGATGGCGGTTCCACCGACGCTTCGTTGGACATCCTCAACCGCCACTCCCATCGCATCAGCCACCTCATCCAGGGCCCCGACCGCAACCTCTATGACGCAGTCGCCAGAGGCTTCGATGCCGCCACCGGTGACATCCTCGCCTGGCTCAACAGCGATGACCTCTACGAACCCGGCGCCCTCCACCGCACCGCCGAGGCCTTCCGCAGCCATCCCCAACGCCAGGTCATCTACTTCAACAGTTCCATCCTCAAGGACGGCTGGCGCCTCCAGAACCGTCCCCAGCGCCCTGCCGGCTATCAGGAACTGATGAGCGGTCACATCCTCTACCAGGAAAGCGTCTTCTTCACCCGCGCGGCCTATCAATCTGTCGGCGGCCTCGATCGCATCCACTTCCGCCTCGCCGGCGACTACGATCTCTGGCTCCGTCTCGCCGCCCGCTACCCCTTCCACTTCTTCCCTCAATCGGCCGCATGCTTCCGCATCCGGCCCGGCCAACTCTCCGGCAACCCCGCTCAATACCAGCGCGAAATGGAAATTGCCCGCCTGTTCGCCGTCCAGCGCGAGGTACAACACGCACCCGTCCAAACCACGCCGGCCGCCACACCGCCTTCGAGCCCCTTCACCTTCCCTCTTCACAACGAGCACCTCCCCTGGCCTGTCCTCGACACCCCCGAGGTCACCGTCAGCGCCCGCTGCCCCCAGTGCCGCCAGCCACCTCCACGCCTGCTCTTCACCACCGGCGCCGGCCGGATCTGGTACCTCTGCTCCGCCTGCCACCTCGCATTCGTGATCAATCCGCCAGCACGGCTGATCCGGCCGGAGTCGTTCCGCCCCTTCGCCACCACCTCCCAATTGTCCCCAAGACCGCTCTACAACCTCCTCGGCCACTTCCGTCACACCTCCCCCGTCGAGCCTCCCCTCCTCGGTGGACTGCCCCAAAACCTGCCTGCGGCCGACTTCGCCGCCCCCAACCTCGACAGCATCTGGGCCGAGCGCTATGGCCCCGCCTGGCGCTACTGGCACCACCCCGAGGTCTCCGTCATCTACTCCCGTCGGGCGCTCCGACTGCTCGCCAGCAAAACCGGCCACCGCCTCCACTCGCTCCGCACCCTCACCCCAACCGCCTCCCTCGTCCACTCCGACCTCCAGGCTCCCCACGGCGCCTGCCCTGATGTCAGTCCTGAAGACATCACCGCGGCCCGCCACCTCCATGCCCCGGCCCGCGGCGCCGCCCTCCTCTGGGATGCCCGCGGCCGCGGCGACCTTCTCGTCGCCCGCTTCAACCAGTAATCGTTCGGCTGTACACTGGTTGAAACTCCCTGGGACCATGATCGCCCTCCTGTTCATCCTGTCCGCCCTCACTGCCTCGGCACAGTCCGTCAGCTTCAACCAGCACGTCCGCCCCATCCTCTCCGACAAGTGCTACGCCTGCCACGGCCCCGATTCCGCCAGCGCCCAGTCCAAACTCCGCCTCGATCAACCCGGCCACAACCGTGGCGCGGACATTCTCAAACGCGTCACCTCAAAGAGCCCTGTCCTCCGCATGCCGCCTCAGTATGCCGGCAAGGACCCGCTCTCCCCCGCCGAAATCGACACTCTCCGCCGCTGGATCGAGTCCGGCGCGCGGTACGAATCCCACTGGGCCTTCTCCCCCCCCGCGCGCCCGCCACTGCCCGAAGTCCGCGATTCGAAGTGGGTTCGAAACCCGATCGACCACTTCATCCTTGCCCGGCTTGAACAGGAAGGACTCGCGCCTTCCCCCGAAGCCGCTCCCGCCAAACTCCGCCGCCGCGCCGCCCTCGATCTCACCGGCCTCCCCCCAAACCCGCAATCCTCCCCTTACGAAGCCTTCATCGATACCCTCCTCGCCTCTCCCCGCCACGCCGAACGAATGGCCCTCGACTGGCTCGAAGCCGCCCGTTACGCCGATACCAACGGTTATCAGTCCGACGGGGTCCGGGACATGTGGCGCTGGCGCGATTGGGTCATCCAGGCCTTCGCCTCCAACATGCCCTTCGACCGCTTCACCGTTGAGCAGATCGCCGGGGACCTCCTCCCCAATCCCACCATGGATCAGCGCCTCGCCACCGGCTTCCACCGCAACCACCGCACCTCGGCCGAAGGTGGCATCGTTGACGAGGAGTTCCGCGTCGAGTACGTCGCTGACCGCACCGAAACCACTGCCAACGTCTGGCTCGGCCTCACAGTCGGCTGCGCCCGCTGCCACGACCACAAATACGACCCGATTCCCCAGAAAGACTTTTACCGTCTCTTCGCCTTCTTCAATAGCGTCCCCGAACGCGGCTTCGTCTGGAATTTCGGGAACGAACCGCCCCTGATGAAGGCCCCCCTGCCCGACCAGGCCCTCCGCTTGGCCGAGCTCGACGCCCGCGTCTCCCAAGCCCAATCCCGCTGGAACGCGCTCCAGGCTCTCATCGAACAGCGCCGCCCCCAATGGGCCGAGAATCAGGCGAACCTCGATTGGACTCCCACCGAAGGCCTGACTGCCCACCTCCCCCTGCACGCCCACCAGGACTTTAAGTCGGTTCCGGGTCCGAACGGGCCCGCCCTCCAGTTCAACTCCAACCGCTACCTCAACACCTCCGGCGAAAGCGCCCGTTTCAACAACCAGGACCCCTTCACCTTCGCCGCCTGGATCAAACCCGAAACCGAAAATGGCGCCATCCTCTCCCATTCCGAAGACTACTTCGAAGGCTCCGGCCACACTCTTTACATCCTGAACGGCAAACTCCGCCTCCACGCCATCTTCCGCTGGTCCGACCTAGGCATGCGCATCGAAAGCGCCGAACCCCTTCAGCAGGGCCAGTGGCAGCACGTTGCCGCCACTTACGACGGTTCCATGCGCGCCGCCGGTGTTCGCATGTACGTCAACGGCCGGCCCGTCAAAACGAACATCCTGTTCGACTACATGATTTGGCCCATCACTCTGAAAGCCCCCCTCCGCATCGGCGCGGGCGGTGGCCTCCGCTTCAATGGCGCCATCGGCGACGCCCGCGTCTACAACCGTGCTCTGTCGCCCCTCGAAGCCGCTTCCCTCGCCGGTGATCGCGACGCCACCCTCCGCCTCGCTTTTCTCGACCTCGGCGCCCCCCCGGAAGTCCAGAAATCCCGCGCCG
>DNFG01000305.1 GCA_003487005.1 Bryobacterales bacterium | reverse complement strand
GCTCTTCCGATCTAATCGCCGGTGGCAGCGGCGGCGGCGCGGCCGGAACCGGCTTCTTTCGCATCGAGCACCCGCCCAGCATCCCGGTGAGCGCCACCGCCAGCATCGCCTGTGTCCATTCACGCCTCATGTCGCCACCGGCAGCCGCAGCCGGAACAGGGATCCCTGCCCCGGGGCGCTGTCCACTTCGATCGAGCCCCCATGCAATTGGACCGCCCGGTATGTCATCGCCAGCCCGATCCCAGACCCCTTCTTCTTCGTCGAGTAGTACAACTGGAAAACCCTTTCCCGGTGCTCGGCAGGAATCCCGGGTCCCGTGTCCGCGATCGACACCACCGCGTCATTGCCCGCCCGCAGGAGCCCCACCCGCAGGTGTCCTCCGTCCGGCATCACATCCAGCGCGTTCCGGCAGATATTCATCAACGCCTGCTTGAGCAGATCCGCGTCCCCGCGAATGCGCACCGGCACGCCCGGCGCGTTGAGCTCCAGATCCACCCGGTGCTGGGTCGCCTCGGGCTCGATCAGAGTCAGCAACTCTTGAATCAGCTTCCCCAGGTCGAGATTCGTCGTCGCCAGATCCACCGGCCGAGTGAAATCCAGGAACGTCCGCACCACCCGGTCCAACCGCGTAATCTCCTGCGAGATGATGTTGATCTCTTCCTCCGCTTCCGGTGCCTCCCGCAAATGGTTCCTCAATAACTCCAGCCGGATGGCGATCGAATTCAACGGATTTTTGATCTCATGAGCCACTCCGCCCGTCAGTCGGTTGATCGCCGCCAGCCGCCGGTCCATCGACGACCGCAACTGCGTCTCCCCTTCCTTCGCCCCGCGAAACTGCTCCCCCAGCAACCTCAGCTTCTCTTCCACCGCCTGAAACTCCGAAGCCGAACTCGTCCGCTGCGGCACCAGCGCCACCTCGCCGCTCGCAATGCTGTCGATCGTCGCGCTGATCCGTTCCAGCGGACGGAGCGTGAGCCGCGCCACCAGGTATGCCAGCAGTCCCGCAATCACCACGAACAGCAGCGAAACTCCGGTTGTCCAAAGAATCTCCGGCGCCACCGCCGCCCGCAGCAGCGATGAACTCACCAGCACCTGAATGACAAACACCGCGTCCGGTTGCCGCCCCGCTCCCAGAATCCCCAGTTCGCGCCGCGTCTCGTAGTCGATCCGCCCGCCCAGAATCGCCAGCAGCCGGTCCAGCGGCCCCAGATTGTTCAACTCCTCCAGAGCCAGCTTGCTCGCCAGCAGCGTCCCCACTCGCTCCGGATTCGACGAAGTCAAAATCCGGTTCTGCGGCCCTGCGATCGAAATCTCCACGATCGAGCGAGTCTGGATCAGCGCCCCTGTCAATACCCCCGGCAACTCCCGATCCGCCGCGATCCGCTCCACCCACGAGCGCCGGATTTCGTCGATCGAAGTGCCCGGAGGCGTCGCCGGCATCTCATTGACCCGGTAGGATACCCACCGTTGCACGAATTCCGCGGTCGTCCGCGACCGCTCACTGTTGTGCGCCAGCCACGTCGCCACCAGTCCGTTCAACTGCATCCCCGAGAGAATCAGAACCGCCACCACGACCATGCCCACCATCGTCACCGTGAGACGGACTTTCAGAGACATGCCGCTCTACCCGCCCTCCGTCGCGCCATACTCGCGCAGTTTGTTGAAAAGCGTCTTTACGCTCACCCCCAGAATCGTCGCTGCCCGCGTCCGGTTGCCTCCCGTGTGCCGCAAGGTCATCTCGATCAGCGCCCGCTCGCCCTGATCCACGCTCGTCCCGACCGGCAGGGTGATCGCCTCCAGCCCCGCCTCTGCCTCCTCCACCGCCGCCCCCACCGACGTGGGGCCAAAGCGCGGCAAGTGCTCCACCCGGATCACGCCCGCGCCCGCCAGAATCACTGCCCGTTCGAGCGCATTCCGCAACTCCCGCGCGTTGCCCGGCCAATCGTGCGCCGTTAACGCCGCCAGCGCCGCCTCGTCGTAGCCCGTCACCTGGCACCCGTGCCGCTGGTTCAACTGTCCGATCATCGCCCCGCACATCGCCTCGATGTCCTGCCCCCGCTCCCGCAACGGCGGCAGATCGACATGAAAGACATTCAGCCGGAAGAACAGATCCTCGCGGAACCGGTTCTCCCGGATCGCTTCGCGCAGATCCCGGTTCGTGGACGCCAACACCCGCACATCGATCGAAATCTCTCTCGGCGCGCCCAACCGCCGCACCCGCTGGTCCTCCAGCACCCGCAGCAGTGTCGCCTGTGTCGCCATCGGCATGTCGCCGATCTCGTCCAGCAACAGCGTGCCTCCATCGGCCAGTTCGAAACAGCCCCGCCGCCGCTCGATCGCCCCCGTGAATGCGCCCTTCTCGTGCCCGAATAGCTCGCTCTCGATCAGCGATTCCGGTAGCGCCGCGCAGTTCACCGCAATGAATGGCGCCGCCGCGCGCGGACTCAGCCGGTGAATCGCCCGCGCCACCAGTTCCTTCCCCGTTCCGCTCTCGCCCGTGATCAGCACTGTCGCCGACGTCGGTCCCACCTGCCGCAGCAGCGAGAACACCTCCTGCATCTTCGGAGAAACGCCCACCAGATCTTCCAGCACCCCCTGCCCCGCCAACTGCCTCGCCAACCGCTCGTTGTCCGCCCTCAGCCGCCGGTGCTCCAGCGCCCTCGACAACAGCAGCTTCAACGCCCCCGGTTGCAGCGGCTTCTCGATGAACCAGAATGCCCCGAGATCGTGCACCATCTCGATCGCCGTCTCGAGACTCCCAAAGGCCGTCAACATGATCGCCGGCGGCGCGTCCGGCATCTCCCGCAACCTCCGGAGCAACTCCGCCCCGTCCATGCCCGGCATCATCAGGTCGGTGACAATCGCCCCCGGTTCCTCGGCCTCCATCTGGCGCAGTGCATCTTCGCCGTCGGCCGCCGTCCGTGCATTGTAGCCCCAGCCCGCAATCATGCTCGCCAGCGCCGTGCGCTGGTTCGCTTCGTCATCGACGACCAGTATCGTTGTTCGTTCGCCCGCCACCCCTCCTATTTTCCGCTACCATGAGGGCAAACGCACGCGAAAAGTTTCATCCCCGGAGTCACAACCCCTGAAAGCCTGGAAACTGACCCTCGAATACGACGGTTCCCGTTACGCCGGATGGCAGGAACAGACCAACGCCCGCGCCGTCGCCAACGAACTCCGCAAAGCCGCTGAGGAGATCCTCGGCCTCCGCGCCGACATCATGGGCGCCGGCCGCACCGACGCCGGCGTCCACGCCACCGGCCAGGTCGCCCATCTCAAAGCCCAGACCCGCCGCTCCTTCGCCCCCGAACAACTCGTCCGTCTCCTCAACGAGAAACTCCCCGCCGATATCGCCGTCCTCCACGCCGTCGAAGTCCCTCCCAAATTCCATGCCCGCCACGACGCCATCGCCCGCGTTTACGAATACCGCTACTCCATCCGCAAAACCGCCTTCGACAAAAAGTACGTCTGGTGGATCAAACAGCCGCTTTCGCTCGCCCCGATGCGCCTCGCCGCCGGCCATCTGCCCGGCCGCCACGACTTCTCCCTCTTCCGCGCCCTCGACTCCGCCGGCCCCCGCGAGTCCCCCCTCGTTCAGGTCCATTCCGCCTCCGTCCAGCAGTCCGGCGACCTCGTCCTGTTCCAGATCGAAGCCTCCCACTTCCTCTGGCGGATGGTCCGCCGCCTTGCGGGAACACTCGCCCGCGTCGGCCTTGGTCAATTGACTCCCGCCCAGTTCAAACTCCTGATCAACGCCCAGCCCCAGCCCGGCTGCGATCCCGCCGAATGGACCGCCCCCGGCGCCGGGCTCTTCCTGACCCAGGTCAAATACCCCGGCGACGCCGGCAGCCGCCCCTGACCCCGGTTACGCCAGTTGCAGCTTCACCTTCCGCCCTGCGAGCGAAAGATTCTCCCGGACGTGCGTTTCGTCCCACAAATTCGACACCACCGCCGTCAGATTGGGATTCTGAAGCGCCCACAAATACGCCTTCATCGCCGGCTTCATGTCCCCCGGAATCAACCGGTTGATCATGGCCACCCGCCACTCCGGCACCGGCTGCAATTCCTTGTGTTGTGTCGCCGCCGCCATCGCCGCCTTCATCGCGATGATGCCCACCCCGCGCGCCGCCGCTTCGCGGATCGCCGGGTCCATCGCCCCGCCGTTCACGAAATTGTACGCGCACATCACCATGTCGTAATGGCCCAGCGCTGCCGCTTTCCGGACCATCGCCGCCGGATCCGAGTGCGTCGAAAGCCCCAGGAACCGCACTTTGCCCTGCTTCTTCAGCTCCCCGAACGTCGCCAGGATCTCCGGGATGTCCAGTTCCTCCGGCGCCGCCCCGCCGTGCGGAATGTGGAAAATGTCGAAATAATCCGTTCCTACCCGCTTCAAACTGCCTTCCAGCGCCTCAATTATGAACTTTCTGAACTCCTTCGACCCCTCCACCCGGTGCCCGAAGTCCGTCATCATCGCGTTCGACAAATACGCCGCCGGCAACTCCCGCGTGATCCCCGGCCAGTACTCCAGAAAGTAGCCGGGTTTCATCCCGCCCCGGGCTTCCAGCATTTCGTCCGCCCGCGCCCGGATCGCCTTCTGCCGCGACTCCGGCAACCCCTTGTAAATCTCCAGATACAGCCGGTTTCGTAACCCTGCGAACCCGCTCACTTTCGTCGCCAGAAAAAACTTCTCCCGCCGCGCCGGACCTCCCAGGAACTTCCCGTACGTCGTCTCCGCCTCGCCCCGCCCATACGCCGGCGCCATGTCCAGGTAATTCAGGCCCTTCTCCTCGGCCAGTCGCAAGTGCACCCAGTTATTCAGCCGGACCGGGTCGCCGCCGCAGACCACCTCCGACACCATCAGTCCCGTCCGCCCCAGTTGCCGGTATGCCATTCCGGGCTGCCGGTTGCGCCATTCCTGCTTCGGCGCCTGCGCCATTGCGCCCGCCGCCGCCATTGTTCCCGCCAGCACGCCTCGCCGGGTGATCATGATTTCTGCCCTCTTTTCTTTGAGTTGCGCCGCCGCCAGAGGCCCGCGGCAATGATGGTCTTGCCGTCCGAGATCCGCCCCGAGTCAATCATCTGCTCGATCTCATCGAGGGTAAACCACTTCGTTTCGATCCGCTCGTCCTCCATCGGTTGCGCCTCTCCAGCGGTCAGGTCTTCGGCCGCGTAGATCGTCATCTTCTCCGCGACATAACCTGGGGACGCCCAAAAACTGACGAGTTTGCTCCATTTGCGCGCCTGAAAACCCGTTTCTTCGCGCAATTCGCGCTTTGCCGCGCGCAGGACGGTCTCGCCCGGGTCCACCCGCCCGGCCGGCAACTCCCACAAATACGCCCGCGCCGGCAAGCGATACTGCCGGACCAGCAGAATCCGCCCCTTTGCGTCCACCGGCATCATCACGGCCGAACCCTGGTGCTGGATGATCGCGCGCTGGATCTCAAACCCTTTCGGATCAACGGCGTGGTCCATCGTGGCGTGAAAGATCGACGTCCGGCAGATCTCTTCCGACGAGATCAGTTTCATGGGCATGTCCCCGATTGTCGCAAATCACCAGGAATGACTGGCGACCAGCCTCGGCGGCCGCGGCGTGTTGTCCACGACCCGGCAGTGCAGCACAAGCTGCAAGTTTCGACCCTGCCAGCCCGGAGGCGCCTCCCGCAGCGCCGCCTCCAGATACTCGGGCCGCGTCAGCAGTTCGCCCGCCGCCTGTGTCCCCGCGTGCGTGATGCCCGCCGCCAGAACCAGCGGTTCCCCACTGTATCCGTGCAGAATCCGCGAGATCAGCAGATAATCCTCGTCGCTCCGGTAGCCCGGACGGAGATTCTCCAACCGCCAAACCCGGCCAGGCTGTTGCCGGTCCACAATTGAATACCGGTCAAACCCAAAACGGTATTCCGGGTTCATCTCCATGCTCCAGCGGTTCGAGTAGGCGCCAATCAGCACCGCCGGCGATGTCCGGAGGTCCGCGAACGCCACCTCTCTGCCGATCCGGATCTGCACCGGCCGCCCCAAACGGCTGAACAGAGCCGTGAAATGGCTCGCCGCGTACGCATCACCCACCCCGACATACTGATCGAGACTCTCGATCAGGCCGCGCCGGCCCAGTTGCCGGGGATCCGGATCCTCCGGCCCCGCACCGGCCGCCGGACCGCCCAGCGGCGGCAGCGGGTCGGCGAGCAAAAACACCGCCGGATTCGCCAGGCAGATCAGCACTGGCTGCCGCGCATCCAGCAGTGGCCCCCAGAACTGCTCAAACACCGGTTCTGGTCCCGGCGGTCTCAAAACCAGAGCGGTGGCCAGAATCGCCAGCAACAGCAGCGCGGCTGGAAGCATCCATCGCCGCTGTCGCCTTGCCGTCGGGGCCGGCGCCTCTAACCCGACTGTGATTTGCGGTGAACGAACCCAACGGAATTCAGCATGATAGCTGCCCGCCGGGACGTGAATCATGACCTCCGGAGGAGGCGTCTCCACATGATATTGCGCCAGCCTCTTCCGGACTTCGTTCGCCGCCACCCGGACCGTCGCGTCCTCGCCCGTGTCGTAGTCAGGCGCCCGGTCGAAGATCGCCACCCCAATGGACCGCTCTTTCAGACGGTCATCATGCCCGTCCAGACTGTGCTCCACCACGTAGCGCAGAAACTGCTGGCTCCGCCGGCTGGTCCGGAAATGAGCACTCTGGAGGATTCGCTCCAACTCCTGCTCGACTGCCGCGCGCTGGTTCAAATCCAAGACTGGCGCATGCATATTCTGACCCTTCCGGTAGTAGCCAGTATATCTCTTAACGTCCCGTTAAATTCGCCAAAATGCAACAAAATGCAGGAACATCCTCGCCGAAGTCCCGACCTGACGTCCTGAACCGTTCCGAACCTTGGCACCGCGTCCGGCCGGGTTCAAACTGACCCAGACACTGCTGTTCAGGAGGTTTCCCGATGAGGCCAGGTTTCTCCTCATTCGCCCGCGCCGGCGCCGCTTTTCTGATCTTTTTCACTGCCACCGCCAGCGCCCAGTCCAACTTCGGATCCATTCGCGGCGTCGTCCGCGATGCATCCAGCGCGCCCGTCCCCGGGGCCACGGTCAAGATCACTGCCGTCGGCACTCAGCGTCTGGTCACCCTGACGACCAGCGACTCCGGCGTTTATGTCGCCGCCGCGCTCGAACCAGTCACCTACGATGTCTCCGCCGAGGCGCCGGGCTTCCGCACCACCCTGGTCTCCGCCGTCAAAGTCGATACCGCCCGCGAAGTGGGCCTCGATATCGTGCTTCAGGTCGGATCGGTCTCCGAAACCGTCGAAGTGACCGCCGAAGCCCCGCTGATGCAGACCGTCACGGGCGCGGTGGTCAATACCGTGGACCAGCGCACCATTACCGAAATGCCCCTCAATGGGCGGAATACCCTTGCGCTCGCCCTGGTTCTGCCGGGCGCCACCGGTTCGGCCGGCAGTGAAATCAGCGAGTTGACCACGAATGAACCTCTTCCTGGCCGTGAACTTTCGATCAACGGCGGCCGGATGGGCTCCACGCAGTTCTTTGCCGATGGCGCGAATGTCACCTCGATTGCGCTTGCCCGGATGGCCATCTCCTTCACTCCCGACACCATCCAGGAGTTCTCGGTCCAGCAGTCGAACTATTCCGCGCAGTTCGCCCAGGCCGGCGGGGCGATCATTCAGCAGACCACCAAATCCGGGTCCAACGACGTGCGCGGCACCCTGTACTGGTTCCACCGCCAGAAAGCCTTCACGGCCAATCCTTTCGGGGCCCAGCGGCAGGCCACCCTGAACTTCGACTCCCGTCCGCCGCTTCGCCGCCAGCAGGTGGGCATCACCGGCGGCGGCCCCGTTGTGATCCCCAAGGTGTACGACGGCAAGAACAAGACCTTCTGGTATGCCGCTTTTGAGCCCACCCGCCAACTCGCCTCGAACCCCGGCGGGCCCAGTTTCATCCGGGTTCCCACCGAGGACGAAATCAACGGCGATTTCTCCAAGTCCCTGGTTTACTCCCGACTGCCGAACGGCACAGTGGTGACCCAGCCTACCGCCCTGCTTTATAACCAGTTCGTCCGCCTGAACGATGGCACCCTCGCCCACCTGCCCAATCCGGGCTACAACCCGAATCTGCCGGTCAGCGTGACCAACTCCCGCTATGCCTACCAGGGTTTTCCCCTGTTTAACCCCAATGATCCCAACGCGGACCGCCGTGGCCGCGTGCTCGTGGATGCGAGCGGCCGGAGCTATGTCAATCCGGTCGCGCAGCGGATCCTCCGCGAGTTCTATCCTGGGCCGAACATCACCGACCCCAACGCTGTCGCCGATCTTCTCGGCGCCAACTATGTCTATTTCCGCAAAACCGAGTTCCTCGACGACCGCTGGTCCATGCGCCTCGATCATAATCTGACCGACAACCACAAACTGTTCTTCCGCTACACCGACCAGCCCCAGTTCGGCAACCGCTTCTTCCGCGATCCCATCACCGACGGCCTGATTTCGGATGCCAACCAGAGCCGGCAGGCCCTGCTCAACTGGACCGGCGCCTTCACCCCGACCACCATCAACGAATTCCGCGCCTCGTATGTTTATGGAAACTTTGGCCGCAACTTCCCCGAACCGCTGCTGAACAAGGATTATACGAGCGAATACCTCGACATCGGCGGACCCGGCGTGGGCGCCGTCAACCTGCTTGGCTATGGCATGCCCCGCTGGTATGACGGCGGCGCTCCGACCGGTCTCAATGGAACCACCTCCGGCCAGGGATTTGGCAGCGCCGGCTTCAACCAGCCCCAGGATGTGGGCAAAAACATCGAACACAGCTACAACATCACCAACGATCTCTCGATGATCCGCGGCAATATGACCCTCAAAATGGGCTTCGCCGCCTCTCATCTCCAGTTGAATCAGGCCAACCTCGGCGTCGGCTCCCTCGCCGGCGGACGCTTCTCCTGGAACCGCGAAACCACGGGCGAGAAGTGGTGCCGAACCGTCCCCATCGGCGGCAATATCCCGGGCTGTTCCGGCAACCCGCTCGGCGGAGACAAACTCGCCAGCTTTCTGGTCGGCGTCCCGACCTGGGTCCAGACCCAGACCGAGAATCTCTCCGCAACGTATTACTACCGCTGGAAGAACATCGGCGCCTATCTGCAGAACGACTGGCGCGTCACCCCGAACCTGACTCTGAACCTCGGCGTCCGCTACCAGTACCAGTCGCCGCGCTGGGAGAAGAACAACTTCCAGGGCATGCTGAATCTGGACCGGATGGAGGACAATCCCTTTGTCCTCAATGCCGCCGGTCAGCCCACGCCGGCCCCCGTTTTCGAGTTCGCCGGCGTCGATGGCCGCTCACGCTACCTGATGCCGCCGCAGAAGAACGTCTTCGAGCCCCGCTTCGGCTTCGCCTGGACCCCACCCGCCTCCTGGAATTCCTCGCGGAAGTTCGTCCTTCGCGGCGGTTATGGCATGACCCACGCCACTTTGATGGGCAACGATCGCGAACCATTGCCCAATCTCGGATCCCAGACCTTCACCGCCTACCGGGGCCACTCCTACCTGCTGGGTTCGAACGACTGGCTGCCGCCCACCAACACCGCCACCTGCGGTCTGGCGCGCTGCAACGAGAGCAACGTCCCGTTCCAGTTGGGCTACAACAACATGGTGCTGGCCTCGGACCCCAGCCTGTTCAACATACCCGCCAATGGCGTGATCCGCCCCGGTGATGTGGCCGACCGCTCCACGTCCAGTGGCGCGCTGCGTCAGGATGTCCGCTACCAGGCCACCGGGATCGTCGGGAACCGGGACTTCATGATGCCCGCCATCCACAACTACTCGCTGCAGATGCAGTACCAGTTGGTTGAGAATACTGTGGTCACCTTTGGATTCCAGGGCTCCCAGGGCCGCCACCTGTTCGGGCCGCCGGTCAACCTCAACCGGACCGACCCGTTCACGGGTTCGGTGCCGATCCCCGGGTTTGCCGGACGTGCTGGTGGCGCCATCTACCTGATCAACACCACCAACGCCAGTTCGAGCTATAACGCCTTCACCTCGGAGATCGAACGCCGGTTCTCCCGCGGACTCCAGTTCCGCTTCAACTACACCTGGTCGAAGCTGATCGACAACTCCTCCGGCGGCATCAACTTCCCGATTCCCAACAACTCCTTCACCAACGCTTCCGGCGATGTTCCGCTCACCCGGAACCAGGATCCTTACTTCCTGGACAACGACCGCAGCATCGCCGCGACGGACACCCCCCACAACTTCAACATGATCGGATTCTGGGAGGTGCCCTTCGGCCGCGGCAAGCGCTGGCTCTCGAGTGGAGGCTGGCTGAGTCACATCGTGGGCGACTGGCAGATCTCCGGCCTCTCCAAGATCCGTTCCGGCTGGCCGCTTTCGGCCACCCTCGGCCGGAGCAACTCGATCGACACCGGCATCCCCGGCGGCGCGCTTCGCCCCGATCTGATCGACGGCGTTCCACTGGTGAATCCCGACTGGACACCCCAGAACGCGCTGTTCACCCCCTACATGAACCCCCGCGCCTTCGCGTGGCCGGAACCCGGGCAGATCGGCAATGCCGCCCGCAATTTCGCGGTCCGGATGCCCTGGGTGCAGAGTTTTGACGCCTCCTTCACCAAGCGGATCCTGCCGTTCAAGGAGTCGCGCCGCTACTTCGAGATCCGCGGCGAGCTCTTCAACATCCTGAACCACCGGACCTTCCACCCCAACTTCAACACCAACATCTTCTCGAGCGGCGACCAGAATCCGCTGCTGGCCGGGACCCGTCCGAACCAGACCCCGATCGCGGACGTCCAGAATCGCTTCGCCGCATTGCGGATGCCGGGCGTTTGGGATGCCATCGTCAACAAGAGCCAGGGGATGAACGTCGATACCGCTATCGCGGCACTGGCGGGGCCGGGGCCCGGGGGCCTCGGATGTCCCTCCAACGCCGCCGAGCTCGGCAACGCCCGAGCCAACCTCAGCCCCGCGTGCGCGGCACGCACGCTCAACCTGAATACTGGCTTCTATCAGCTCAACCAGAACACGATTCAGTCGCGGACCGTGCAGTTTGCGCTGAAGTTCTACTTCTGACCCGTTGTGTCACCCGCGCGGGCCGCCGGCGCCGATCGCTTCGGCAAAAGCGGCCCGCGAACGGGTGTTCATGACGTCGGCGGCGGTCAGCCAGCCTCGCCGGGCCATGGTGACGCCGAAACGCATATTGGCGAGGTGTTTCGGGTGGTGGGCGTCGGTCGAAATGGTGAATTTGCAGCCCAGTTCCTTCGCGCGGCGGATCAGGGTGGCGTGCAGGTCCAGGCGTTCGGGACTCGCGTTGATCTCCATCCAGATGTTGCGTTTAGCGGCTTCGCGGGCGATGGTGTCGAAGTCGTAAGCGTAGGCGTCGCGATGGAGCAGCACCCGGCCCGTCGGGTGGCCCAGAACCTTCACCGAGGGTGATTCGAGGGCCCGGAGGAGGCGGTCGGTCATTTCGGCGGATTCCAGGTTCATGTAGCTGTGGACGCTGGCCACGACGAAGTCGAGTTCGGCGAGGGCGTCCTCGCTCAGGTCCATCTTTCCGTCGCGCAAAATGTCACATTCCAGGCCCGAGAAGACGCGAAAGTGCGGGTTTTGAGCGTTGAATTCGCGCACTTCGGCGGCAAAGGCGACGGCGCGGAGTTCGTCGAGGCCGTTGGCCATGGCGAGGGCCTTCGAGTGGTCCGTGATGGCGACGTACTCGTAGCCGAGCGCCTGGGCGGCGGCGGCCATCTCTTCGAGGGTGCCGCGGCCGTCGCTTTCGCGGGTGTGCATGTGCAGGTCGCCGCGCATCGCCGCAAGTTCAAGTAAATCGGGGAGTTCGCCCTTTTCGGCGGCTTCGATTTCGCCCTGGTTCTCGCGCATTTCGGGCGGAATCCAGGCCAGGCCGAGCGCCCGGTAGATCTCCTCTTCGCTGGCGCCGGCGACCCGTTCCTCGCTGTCGATCTTGAACAAGCCGTATTCGTTCAGGGTCAAGCCCATCCGCTGGGCGCGTTGCCGGAGGGCGACGTTGTGCTCCTTGGAGCCCGTAAAGTACTGCATTGCCGCGCCATAGCTCTCGGCGGGCACCGCGCGGACGTCCACCTGGAGGCCTTCGAGGCCCCAGCGGGCGCTGGCTTTGTTCGAGCCGTGGCCGAGGACGTCGTGGACGCGCGGGTGGGCGACGAAGCGGTCGAGAGCGGCGGCGGCGTTTTGGCCGGTGACGACGA
>DNFG01000102.1 GCA_003487005.1 Bryobacterales bacterium | reverse complement strand
CCCCGAAGTCGTACCCTCTGCGGGTCCTCGAGTGAGCGCCACTCCTCTTGCCCGCCCGCATCCTCTCCCGCTCTCAGTCCAGGAATTGACCTCCGCTGAAAGGGCGCCCCAGCATCGGACCCCGGCCCAGGGCCGCGTAGAATACACTCCCGCCCCCGCGGAGATCCCGCCCCCAACTGAGCGTCACCTCCGGCCCGGACAACAGCCGCACGCGTCCCTGAACCCCCGCGTCCATCAGCCATCCCGGCCCGCCGAAGCCGCCTCGCCCATCCCAGACGCGGCCCGCATCCAACAACGGGCCCACCGTCAGCGTCCAGAACCCTCCCCGGTGAACGACCTTGTCCACCTCCCACGTCGCCAGCACAGAGTCTCTCCCCATCGGCGCACTCCCCTTCCGCCCGTCCACCGTGCCCGCGTGGCCGCGCATCCACAACCCCGTGTCGCGTTCAATCCCCAGCACGTGCAACTGATCGAACGGAAGTCCCCCTGCTGTCCGTCCGCCTCGCACCAGCATCCGCATCGCGCCGTCCTCGCCCCGCGCCCGGGGATACCACCGCCCCTCCATCCGGCCCTGCGTCTGGACAAACGCCCCAAGCCCGCTGCGCATCACCTTCCCCGTGACTACCGACATCCCTGTCTCCACCGCAAACCGGCGCTCCGGAACGTCCAGAAGTCTCGAATCCAGCCCGATCCGCACAATCGGTGCAAATCCCCCCGCAAACTCCGCCCCCTCCGGCACCCCGCCCGGCCATGAACGCCACGAGGCCTCCATCTCCACCCACCAGGCATGCCGGTGCGAAACGATCCCCCGGAATCCATAGCCCGCCGCCAGTTGCCTCAGATCCAGATCCGCCGGTGCGGCATCCCCACTCCGATGGCTGCGCCTCAGGTCCCACCGCTCTCGCCTGTGGTCCACGTACACGGCCTGCCGGATGCTCCCGTCGTCCCCCGCCGGCCCCGACAGCACAAACCCAAATCGCCGCTTGTTCCGGTCCCAGCGCGCGAGCGAACTGAGATTCACCGCGCGCCCACCCAGATTCCTGTACTCGGGCATCACCGACTGAAAGAAAATCCCCCGGAGCGGCAACACATAGCGGGCCACTCCCGCGGGACCCCACCCCGCCTGCTCCGTCGCGGCGAACTCTACCTCAAACTTCTCGCCCTCCGCCTGCGGCGTCACCTGAAATCGGTACCGTGGAAACACGCCCACCTGTTCCAGCCGCGCCCGGGTCAGCAGGTAGTCGTCCCGGCGTATCAGTCCCATCGGCGGAAAGGCAAACAACCCATCCAGCAGCGTGGGGCGAATCCGCAACCCCGGCGGCAGCCGCAACGATGCGGCTACCGGCCTCTCCACGCGATTCCAGTACTTCAGAGCCGCATCCAGATTCTCATCAAGCGCATACAGCGTGGCCAGGAAATCGTTGGCATACGCGTTCCCCTCATCGATCCGCAACGCCGCGTGCAGATGCCCCCGGGCTGTCCGGTGGTCTCCCAGCTTGAATGCGATCCCGGCAAGGTGAAGTGGGAACCGGATATCGCCCGGAGCGGCGCGCGCCCCGGCCGTGTAGGCCGCGCGCGCCTCCTCCCACCGCTCCTCGCGCACATGCTCCCGGCCCTGTCGCAGATGCTCTTCCGGCGCCTGCGCCGCCGCCAGCGCACAGGCCGCCAGCAGAACCCGGATCATCCGCATCACCGCGCCGCCACCGGCGCGGCCACCAGCGTCCAATATCCCGATTCTCGCCACTTCCTCTCGAAGCCGGATCGGGTCATCGTCAGCCATGCCCGCCGCGCGGGATCATGGACCTGCACCCTGCCCCTTTCCTCATCCACCCCCGCCACCACCACGTAATGCAGCCGGCGTCCCGCCGCGGACAGACACACGATCAACGGCCTGCCCTTCCCGGCATGCGCCGCGAGATCCCTCCACTCCCCCTTGATCGTGAATGCATGAAAACCCGCCCGCTCCAGATAAGCCCGCATCGCGGAGCCGGGAATCCCACGCTCCGCCGCCACGTACAGCTCCCGCTGAATCCGCGCGGGATCCGCTTCCTCCACCGCCCCCTGCTCCTGCGCCCGCCAGTACCGCATCACCATCGTCAGACTCGCGGCCCCGCATCCGTCCTTCTCCTGCCGGACGTACGGCACTTCCAGACGCACACTCCCCCCCGCCACTCCAACACTCACCAGCACGGCGACCAGCGCCGCGGGCCGAATCAGCATCTTCAATTCACTGCAATTAGCACGATCACCGCCGTGCACAGGGCAATGATGATATACGTCAACATCTGATTACTCAACGCCCCCGCCGCGATGTCCCGCTCGATCTCGGCACTCCGCGCCGACAGCCGCGCCAGTTCGTCGTCGGACAGCATCTGCGCCGCCAGCGTCACCTGACGGGCATCCACCTTCGCCGTCCGCAGCGCACTCCTTACCTCTGCCCGCTCGAAGAGCCTCTCCACCTGCGCCACATTCCGCTCGCGATTCTGCGCTGCGCCGCGCAGGCGTTCACGCCACTCAGCCGGACCCACAATCTGGTCCTCCAGTCCATCCGCCCGCCCGGCCATCGCCGGCACGGCGAGCAGACCACTCAGGAAAAGCGCAAGCCATTGTCTCATCGGGTGTTTCTCCTTCGCTTCAGATCCACCTTCGTCCCGGGTTTCGCGATCGGTAATTCTTACCAGTCGGCGCGCAGCCGTACCGGAAGAAACCGGAACGATCCTCCTGCCCAGGCTCTCCGCGGATCACTATCATATTCCAGAAGTCGTTGAATCTGCAAAGACAAGCCCTTCACTGGCCGTCCCCACGTTCAGACCTCACCTCTCCCAAAGCAATCACCGGCCCAATCGCCCCCACCCCTCCGCCCGAACCCCTAGCCCCCGCCATGGCAGCGCCTGCCCCGCCATCGCTGGTTCTGGCTCGGGAAGGTCCCCCCCCTAATCGATCTCCACCACCTGAAACTGCAACTGCCCCCCGCGCTCGATATGCAGCACCACCGGGTCCCCATGCTTCATCGCCCCGATCGCTTTCCTCAGCGCCGCCAGCGACCCCACCGGCGTGTGGTTCACCTCGTAAATCACATCGCCCGGCAGCAACGCCCCTTCCTGTGGAGACACATCCGAAATCCGCCCCGCCACCACCACCCCCCCCAACCTACGCAGCGACGGCAGCAGCGGAGTCACCCGCTCATCCAGATCCACGGCCAGCACCCCCAACTCGTTCACCTCGTTCTCCGCCCCCCGGATCAGCGAAAGAATCCGGTCCGGATCCCGCGGCCGTTCCAGCACCGCCGTCGCAATCTCCATCTTCCTGCCCCCGCGCAGCACTTCGATCTTCACCGTCTGACCGGCGCTCCGGTAGATGTTCACGCCAAACTGCCGGGCATTCTCCATCGGCTTGCCGTCGAACGAAAGCACCAGGTCCTTCACCCGCAGACCCGCCGCTTCAGCCGCACTTCGTGGGCTGACATCGGCCAGAATCACCCCCCAGTCCTGCGGCAGTTTCAGCGCCCGCGCCATCGCCGGCGTAATGCTCTGGGCAATCACGCCGATCTGCCCCCGGCGCACCCGCCCATGCTCGCGAATCTGTTCATACACGCTCTTGGCGATATTGCTCGGCACCGCGAACCCGATCCCCTCGTTCCCGCCGGAACGGCTGACGATAAACGTGTTGATCCCGGCAATCGCGCCCTCCGAATCCACCAGCGGACCCCCGCTGTTGCCCGGATTGATCGCCGCATCGGTCTGGATATAGATCATCGGATCATCCGGACGCACCTGCCGAGCCACGCTGCTCACAATCCCCATCGTCACCGAATTCTCCAGCCCGAACGGACTCCCGAACGCGATCACGATCTGCCCCTGCCTCAGTTGGTCCGAATCGGCGAACGGCAGCGCGGGCAGGTTCGTCTCCTCGACCTTCAGCACGGCGATATCGGTCTCGCGGTCCACCCCCACCACCTTCGCCGGCAACAACTTCCCCGTCGGATTGATCACCGAACGAAACCGCAGCCGCTCCTCCGCCGGTTGCGGCAGCAGCACCTCCACCCGCCGCGCATTCCCGACGACATGCGCATTCGTCACCACATACCCGTCCTTGTCCACCACCACCCCCGAACCATTCCCCCGCCGCGTCCGCAACAATTGCGAATCCTCCTCCTCCGAAGCGGCATAACCCCGCGTAATAATCTGAACCACCGCCGGATCCACCCGCTCCACCAGATCCTGATATAACTGACTCAACCCCCGCAGCGAAGGACCAGAAGCCCCCTCCCGACTCTGCGGAAACACCGGCCCCGCAAGAACCAGAATGAGCACAATGAGGGAAACCATAGACGGAATCATCACTCTCTCGGATGAATTCCAGCCCCAAAAGGCTCCATAGAACCCACAACGCCCGACCGGAGTCCCCCCACAGCCCCTCAAGCCCCCAGAACCACCCCGCTTGCCCGCAACCAGCCCCGCACACTCCCTCAGCCTCGCCCAAGCGTCCGGCCATCTCCCGCAACGCTCACACACTCTCCTGGGAGAGTTGCAGCACCCAGCCTACCCGGACTCAGCAGACCCTTGTCCGCCGAAAAGATCGCAAGTAGAATCGGGCAAGCGACCCTACGACTTCCACGAGGAATCCGGCCATGGACTACGTCAAGTATTACCACCTTGAGGACTATCTCTTCACCGACGTGACCACTGCGTTTCGCACACGTGGTTTCCTCACGCCGGAGGAGTTCTTCAGCATCGTCATCTGGAAGGCAAACAGAGCAAAGACCGCCGTGAAGAGGCGAATGTTGGCGCACGTGACGCCCCTTCGCGCAGCAGTAGAGTCTCTCACAAGATCGATCGCAAAGTCAGACAATGACGCGGATCGGCTCCGCATTCTGACCAGGGAGTGGGGCTTCAGGCTACCGATGGCGTCAGCCATCCTCACCGTTCTTTACCCCGACCGCTTCACTGTGTACGATTTTCGCGTATGCGGCCAACTGGGTCTTGATGATTTCTCGGAGAATCGGGGTCAAGTTGAGAAGTACTTCTCGGACTTCCTTCCAATGGTGAGCGCGGTACGCGGCCCAACGTCGCTGAGAGACAAGGATCGACACCTCTGGGGCAAGTCTGCCTACCAATCGTTGCGGAAGTTCGTGGCGGCTTATTGACGAAATTCGCAGCGCCCTGCGGCTGCCGCATCCCACAGCTATTACGGGGTCGAAGGGGTCGGGCCGTAGGGGCCGAAGGGTCGCGGTAGGGACGCCTCTCACAAAGCGCCCCCGCACAGATCCGGACGAGCGGAACTACCGTATCCGGCTCCTACCCAAGATATCTGGTGTAGAATCGCAATTCCGGATGAGGAATCACCGACCGGGGCCGGGGCAGCCAGCGGTTCGGCAATCGCGTCACCCGCGCCACGCTCAACAGCCCCGTCTGCGTGCGCCGACTCAGCGCATGCTGCCAGTAACAGGCCGGCGGGTGGAGACTTTCTGCACGGTCGAGACGATACAATGTGAAGTCGAAGTGAAGCGATTCCTCAAGACGAAGTTTGGTGCGTTGTACCAAGGGGACTCCCTGGACCACATGGCGACGCTTCCCGATGCCTCGTTGGATCTCATCGTCACCAGCCCACCCTTCGGCCTTGTGCGCAAGAAAGACTACGGGAACGTAGACTCGCATGAGTATGTCGATTGGTTCAAACCTTTCGGCGTGCAGTTCAAGCGCCTCCTGAAGCCGACTGGCTCGCTCGTCATCGACATCGGTGGAGCTTGGATACCTGGCCAGCCAACGAGAAGCCTTTATCATTACGAGCTCGTCATCATGCTTTGTCGCGAGGTGGGGTTCCATTTGGCGCAGGAGTTCTTCTGGTGGAACCCGTCAAAGCTCCCGTCGCCGGCTGAGTGGGTGACGGTCCGTCGCATCCGGGCAAAGGATGCAGTCAACTGCGTTTGGTGGCTTTCTCCAACCCCTTGGCCCAAGGCGAGCAACAAGAGAGTGCTCGCCCCGTACAGCGATGCTATGAGGGGGCTGCTGAAGAACGGCTACAAGGCGAAGCTCCGTCCAAGCGGACACGACATTAGCGAGAATTTCGCGCGTGACAATGGGGCCGCTATTCCACCAAATATCATTGCCATCCCGAACACCGAGAGCAACTCGTACTACCTTCGGTATTGCACGGAACACGGCATTAAGCCCCATCCAGCACGTTTTCCTGCTGCGCTTCCCGAGTTTTTCGTTCGGATGTTGACTGATGAAGGGGACTCAGTTCTTGATCCGTTCGGAGGTAGCTGCGTCACTGGGGAAGTTTGCGAGCGACTACGCAGGAACTGGACGTGCGTTGAGCTTCTCGAAGAATATCTCAATGGCGCGGCTGCGAGATTCCAACGTCCCGCAAAGCCTGAGCAAACGGGGTTTTTCGAACAGGAGGGCTGCCTAATTACCTACAAGCTTTACCATCCTGGCGCGATGTGGAACGGTACGCCAGAAGATCATCTGCCCGTGGATGGCGGAAAGAAGCGTAACCTGACAAATGCCCGCAATCCAACCTGAACGACTCGTACAAGCGATCATCGACGCGATTCAGGAGTCCGGCTTCTCCGGGCAGCTTGTCTCTCCTCTCCGCCGCCATCCCAG
>DNFG01000303.1 GCA_003487005.1 Bryobacterales bacterium | reverse complement strand
CTGAGCCATCGCCTCGCGGACGACGGGGACGATGGCGCGGAGGTGTTCCCGCGAGGCGAGTTCGGGGACGACGCCACCGTACTTGCCGTGGGTGGCGATCTGGGAGGCGACGATGCTGGCCCGGACGTCGGCGGGAGCGGCGACGACGGCGGCGGCGGTTTCGTCGCAGGAGCTTTCGATAGCCAGGATGAGAGTCATGAGTGTGCGTGGGCCAGCAGGGTAGGGATATCCTGATGATGTAAGTGTAGCGATGCGATTATCTGAATTCGATTATCACCTGCCTGACGAACTGATTGCCCAAACCCCGCTTCTGGATCGAGCCTCCTCCCGAATGCTGGTCCTCCACAAGGAGAACGGGCGAATCGAAGACCGTCATTTCCGCGACCTGCCGGAGTACCTTGGTCCGGGGGACTGTCTGGCCCTGAACAACACGCGGGTGTTTCCCGCGCGGCTGTTTGGCCGCAAACCCGGCTATGACCGGCAGGTGGAGATCTTCCTGTTGAAGCCGGTTTCACCCGACCGGATGCTGTGGAGCGCGCTGGCGCGGCCCGGGCGGCACCTGCACGCAGGGTCGCGCGTGGACTTCACGGAGCAACTGTCGTGCGAGATTCTGGAGAGCGGGATGCGTGGCGAGCGCGTGATCCAGTTCCATTGCGCGGGCGATTTCGACGCGGAACTGGAGGCGGCGGGGCATGTCCCACTGCCTCCGTACATTCATCGTCCGGACGAAAGCGGCGACCGGGAACGCTACCAGACGGTGTACGCGGAGAAGCGCGGGTCGGTGGCGGCGCCGACGGCCGGACTTCACTTCACGCCGGAGGTACTGGAGGCGTGCGAGGAGCGGGGCGCGGGCGTGGCGAAGGTGACGCTGCATGTGGGGCTGGCGACGTTTCAACCGCTGGCCAATGATGAAGTGGCGGCGAACGAACTGCACGAGGAGACTTACGAGATCTGCGGGGCCAACGCCACCAGACTGCGGGAAGCGAGAAGGATCGTCGCGGTGGGGACGACGTCGGTCCGAACGATTGAATCCGCGGCTTTGAATGGGGGCCTGGAGCCACAAACGGGTGCAACGCGGCTGTTCATTTACCCGGGGTTCGAGTTCAAGGCGACGGGGGCGATGCTGACCAATTTTCACCTGCCGAAGTCGAGCCTGCTGCTGCTGGTGAGCGCGTTCGCCGGACCGGAGTATGTTCTGAACGCGTATCGGTACGCGGTGGATCAGCGGTACCGGTTCTTCAGCTATGGCGATTGCATGCTGATTGTGTGAGCGGGGGGCGCTAGTCCAAACGCTTCCGGAAGCGCATGGCGCTGAATCCGAGGATGAAGACGCCGAAGATGCCGAGCATGAGCAGTTGCGGCCAGAGCACCTCTACGCCGACGCCCTTGAGGAAGACGCCGCGGACGACCTCCATGAAGTAGCGCATGGGGTTCAGCAGCGTCATCCACTGGACGGCTTCGGGCATGTTGCGGATGGGAAACGTGAAGCCGGACAGCATGAAGGCGGGTTGAAAGAAGAAGAACGAGCCGATCATGGCCTGTTGCTGAGTGGCGGAGAGGGTGGAGAGAAGCAGGCCTGCGCCGAGGGTGGTCAGGAGGAAGAGGACCGAGGCGAGCAGGAGTACGAGCAGGCTGCCGCGAAACGGGACCTGGAACAGGAAGAGGGCGATCGCGGTGACGGCGGCCATGTCGACGAGGCCGACCATGGCGAAGGGGATGGTCTTGCCGAGCATCAGTTCGATGGGACGGATGGGCGTGACCATGATCTGCTCCATGGTGCCGATCTCTTTTTCGCGGACGACGGAGAGGGCGGTAAGCATGAGGGTGACCAGGAGGATGATGTTGGCCATGGTGCCGGGGACGAAGTAGTGACGGCTTTTGAGCTCGGGGTTGAACCAGATGCGGGTTTCGGCGCGGACGCCGGGGAGGGTCATGCGAACGGGGCCTTCGCGGGTGCGCCCGACGAGGCGGCGGGTCTGCTGAGCCTGGAGCAGTTCGCGGTTGTAGGCGCCGATGACGCCGCTGGCGTAATTCGCGATGATGCCGGCGCTGTTGGAGTTGGCGCCGTCGAGGAGGATCTGGACCTCTTGCGGTTCGCCGCGGAGGACACCGGACCCGAAGCCGGGCATGATGCGGACGACGGCCTGGGCGGCGCCGCGGTCGAGGAGGCGTTCGGCATCGCGGCCGTTTTCGGGCATGGCGACGAGTTCGAAGTAAGGCGACGCGGTGAAGCGTTCGCGGAGATCGCGGCTGGCGGCTGAGCGGTCGGGGTCCATGAAGGCGAGGCGGACGCGCTCGACGTCGAGGTTGACGGCGTAGCCGAAGATGATCATCTGGAGGATGGGGGGTGCGATGAGGATGGCGCGCATCCGCGGGTCACGGAGGGTTTGCCGGAGTTCCTTGATCACGATCTGGCGGATTCGTTCCCACATTGGCGTTGCTCCTCAGGCCATCTTCTGCCGCATTTTTCGTACGGCGAGGGTGAATACGAGCCCCGCGTAGAGGAGCAGGAACACCGCCTCGCCCCAGAGCACATCGAGACCGACGCCCTTGAGGAAGATGCCCTGGAGAGCGGTGACGAAGTAGCGGGCCGGGACGATGCGGGTGACCTGCTGGACGATGAAGGGCATGTTCTCGATGGCGTACATGAAGCCGGACAGCAGGAACGCGGGCAGGAAACTGGACACCATGCTGGCCTGGAAGGCGAGCAGTTGCGACCGGGTGACGGTGGAAAGGAAGATGCCCCAGCAGAGGGCGCCAAAGAGGAAGAGGGCGCAGAAGGCGGTCAGCAGCCAGAGGCTGCCGTTCAGGGGGACGCCGAAGACGCCGACGCCGAGGACGAGGGCGACGGCCATGTCGGTCATGCCGAGGACGAAGTAGGCGAGGAGTTTGCCGAGCAGCAGTTCGGCGGGGCGGACGGGGGTGGAGAGCAGTTGCTCCATGGTGCCGGATTCCCACTCGCGGGCGACGGTGAGCGAGGTGAGGAGCGCGGAGATGATCATGAGGATGACAGCGATCAGGCCGGGGATGATGAAGTTTTTGGATTTGAGTTCGTTGTTGTAGAGGACCCGGATTCGCGGATCGAGGGGCATTTTGAGTTCGCCCATTCCGCGGGCGCGCAGAGCCTGGTCGCGCAGGTCCGCGGCGTGTGCGATCACCACGGCCTCGGCATAGCCGGCGGCGATCGAGGCCGTGTTGGAATCGGAGCCATCGAGAAGGAGTTGGACCTGGGCCTCCTCGCTGCGGGCGAGGGTACGCGCGTAACCGCGAGGGATGATGATGCCCAAGAGGAGGCGGCCGTGGTCGATCTCGACTTCCATGGCGCTGTAGCCGCCGTCCTGCCGGGCGATGGTGAAGTAGCGCGAGCCGCGGAAGCGCTCGATGAGGGCGCGGCTTTCGGGAGTCTCGTCGAGATCGTGGACGGCGGTGGGAATCCGGTCGACATCGAGGGTGAGGGCATAGCCGAACAGGAGCAGCATCGAGACAGGCACAAGGAGCGCTGCGATCAGGCTGCGGACATCGCGCAGAATGTGGAGGGCCTCCTTGCGGAAGATCGCGCCGAGCCGCCGGAAGTTCATTGCGGGCGCGCCTCCTCGCGTTCAATGCTGGCGATGAAGACGTCGTCCATGGTGGCTCCGGGCGCTTCGGCGGCGCGCAGTTCGGCGGGGGGGCCGAGGGCGATCATCCGGCCGCGGTGCATCAGTGCGAGGCGGTGGCAGTATTCCGCTTCTTCCATGTAGTGGGTCGAGACGAAGACCGTGGATCCGGCGGCGGCCATTTCGTAGATCAGGTCCCAGAACTGCCGGCGGGCGATCGGGTCGACGCCCGAGGTGGGCTCGTCGAGGAAGAGGATGGGCGGTTCGTGCAGGATGGCGCAGCCGAGCGCGAGCCGCTGCTTCCAGCCGCCGGCGAGGGAGCGCGTCAAGGAGCGCCGCTGCTCCGTCAGGCCGGCCATCCGGAGGACGGCATCGGCCCGTTGCGCCAGCCTTGCCGGCGACACGCCATAGACGCCGCCGAAGAATTCGATGTTTTCCCCGACCGTGAGATCGTCGTAGAGAGAGAACTTCTGGGACATATAGCCGATGGACTGCTTCACGTCCTCGGGCTGGCGGGCGACATCGAAGCCGTTTACTTCGGCCCGCCCGGAAGTCGGCGCCAGCAGGCCGCACAGAATCCGGATCGTGGTCGACTTCCCCGCCCCGTTCGGCCCCA
>DNFG01000218.1 GCA_003487005.1 Bryobacterales bacterium | reverse complement strand
TTCGATTTCGGCGCCGAAATCGAAGGCGTCCTCATCAAACCCGCCAACTACGACTCCTCCAGGAAATACCCCCTCCTCTTCGTCATCCACGGTGGTCCCACCGGCACCGACCGCCCCTGGCGCGCCCCCGACCGCTACTACCCCATCGAACGCTTCGCCGCCAAGGGCGCCCTCATTCTCCGCCCCAACTACCGCGGTTCCGCCGGCTACGGCGAAGCCTTCCGCTCCCTCAATGTCCGCAACCTCGGCGTCGGCGACGCCTGGGACGTCGTCTCCGCCATCGACCACCTCGACAAACTCGGCCTCATCGACCCCTCCCGCGTCGGCACCATGGGCTGGAGCCAGGGCGGCTATATCTCCGCCTTCCTGACCACCGCCGAATCCCCCCGCTTCAAGGCCGCCAGCGTCGGCGCCGGCATCTCCAACTGGATGACCTACTACGTCAATACCGACATCCACCCCTTCACCCGCATGTACCTCAAATCCACCCCCTGGGAGGACCCCGAAATCTACGCCAAAACCTCCCCGATGACCTACATCAAAAAGGCCCGAACCCCCACCCTCATCCAGCACGGCCAGAACGATGCCCGCGTCCCCCTCCCCAACGCCTACGAACTCCACCAGGGCCTCCAGGACCAGAAAACCGAATCCCGCCTGGTCGTTTACCCCGGCTTCGGCCACGGCATCACCAAACCCAAACAACTCCTCCACGTCATGCAGGACAACGAATCCTGGTTCCTCAAACACATCTGGGGGGAAGAGGTCAAGTAATGCAATGGGAACCTCCTGATTGGGGTGGTGTCCAAGCCCTATATGCCTTGCGGATGCGTTTTATTGGCGTATTACGGGCTTAGCATCCTGGATGGACTCCCCCGGACGAGCCATTACCAGATTGATCAATTCGAAAACACGAGTTGGGGATTTCACAAGACCCGGCGAGAAACAATCAAAGGAACGGCCTACATCTCCGCCGATGGCTCCCGCCGGAACGACGCATCCAGTTCCAGTTTCCGGCACTGGTTCATTCCTGATGGCTCCTCCAGAATGCACAGTCTCTACCTGGGAGGGCCGAATGAGGGATACGAGGTTGACCACGAATCGAGAACCGTAACCGGCGGCCCGTGCGCCTGCACTTGGACGCGTCTCGAACTCGACCGGAACGATCCCACTTGCGTTCGCACGGCGAACGGCATGGTTCGCGATGCGCACCTTTCGCAGGAAGGAAGAACCGCAGGACACCGCGTTCTTTGGTTCTCCGCGAACAGACCCTTGCCGCCTCCGGGGACACGTCAAAAGGTACGTCTGGCACTTGCACCCGCACTCGCCTGCGAGGCGCTGGAATACTCGATTACAGACACGGGCTTCCTCGATATTCCCTATCGGACCTGGCGCTACCGCGTTGTCTCGTATCTTCCCGGAGAACCCCCGCCCGGCACCTTCCGGCTTCCTCCCGGCTACCGCATCAAGAAGCCCCGGTGGCTCAGGGCTATCCCCTGATTTTGCGCTGGCGCATCCCCGGTCAGTTCAGGTGCTCATCTACCGACGTTCAGCGCCAGACACATCCGAAGATCCTCCCGCGTCAGGTCGGAAAATCGGCCAGCACCTCCTCCTCCGTCACTCCTGAGTCCAGTCAATCGGGCACATCATCCACGGTCTTCCGCATACCGCCGCGACTGTATGGCTTGCCGCCCGTCTTGCCCTGCTCCCTCGATCTCTAGGAGCCTCGCCTGTCGGGATACAATCGGGCTCTGTGAACTACGAGTGGGATGCAGCCAAGGCGAAGTCAAACTGGAAGAAGCATGGCGTCTCCTTCGAGCAGGCTACCTCTGTTTTCCTCGATCCGTTCGCAGCCACCTACCTGGACCCTGACCACTCCCTGGCGGAGCAGCGTGAAATCACATTGGGCCATACAATGAGGAAAGCTAATTCTTGTTGCCCACTGCCGGCGGGGCAACCGGATCCGGATCATCAGCGCCCGACCCGCCACCACGCGGGAACGACATCAATATGAAGAAACAACACGTTGAGTCCAAAGACGATGATCTTCGCCCAGAATATGACCTCTCCGAACTGAAAGGTGGCGTCCGGGGCAAGTACTATCGTCAGGCTTCACAAGGCACCAACCTGGTTTTGATCGAGCCCGATTTGGCCGCCCTCTTCCCGGACAGCGAATCCGTCAATCGCGCATTGCGCCTGCTGGCGGAAACCGCCAAGGCGGCGTCCTCGACAAAGCGCCGTCGTGCCCGTTCCGCCTAAGCCTCCCCCCATCTGCGATACCCTAATCTCCAGATGAACCGCAGGCACTTCCTCGGCACCCTCGGCGCCTCCGCGCTCCCCGTGCGCGCCCAGTCCCGCCTGCCCAATCTGATCGTCATCATGACCGATGACCTCGGCTATGGCGACCTCGGCTGCTATGGCCAGCAGCGTGTCCGCACCCCCGAAATCGACCAGATGGCCAAAGAGGGCCTCCGTTTTACCTCCGCTTACGCCGGTTCCACCGTCTGCGCCCCCTCCCGCTGCACCCTCGCCACCGGTCTTCACACCGGCCACGCTCAAATGCGCGGCAACGCCCAAACCTGGCTCCGCCCAGACGACCTCACCGTCCACGAACTCCTCCGGACCGCCGGCTATCAGACCGCCGTCATCGGCAAATGGAGCCTCGGCCCCCTCGGCACCACCGGCTACCCCCTCGACAAGGGCGTTGACGAATTCTACGGCTATTTGTCCCAGGGCCACGCCCATACCTATTACCCCCAGGTTCTCCTCCATAACCGCCGCCACATTGAACTCCGCTCCAACTGGAGCCATAAACCCGACCAATACGCCCCCGACCTCTTCACTGCCCACGCCCTGAAGTACATTCGCGAAGCCCGCGGCCCCTATTACCTGGAAGTCAATTTCACAACCCCCCATGCCAATAATGAAAAGGGCAATAACGGCATGGAAGTCCCCTCCGACGAGCCCTATTCCCGCCAGCCCTGGCCCCAAAACGAACGCAATTTCGCCGCCATGGTCACCCGAATGGACAAGGATGTCGGCTCCATTCTCGAAGCCGTCCGCCGCACCGGCCGAGATACCTTCGTCTTGTTTACTTCCGACAACGGACCCCACCGCGAAGGCGGTCACGACCCCGACTTCTTCGACTCCAACGGCATTTACCGCGGCATCAAACGAGACCTCTATGAAGGGGGGATCCGCGTCCCCGCCATCGCCTGGATGCCTGACCGCGTTCCCGCCGGCGTCACCAGCGACCACCCCTGGGCCTTCTGGGACCTCCTCCCCACTTTCGCCAGCTTCGCCGGCCTGGCCGCCCCCAAGGGACTCGACGGCCAGTCCATCCTCCCCACCCTCACCGGCAAATCACAGAATCCGCAAGAGTTCCTCTACTGGGAATTCCACGAACGCGGCTTCAAACAGGCCGTCCGCCACGGCGAATGGAAGGCCCTCCGCCTCGCTCCGAACGCCCCCCTGGAACTCTACAACCTCCGCATCGACCCAGGCGAGAACGCCAACGTCGCCGCCCGCCACCCCGATGTGATCAGACGCATCGAAGCCTACCTGAAGACCGCCCGCACCGACCCCCCCGGCTACCCCATCCGGCCACCCAATCATGACCCTGCCATGGACTCAAGCCGGTCT
>DNFG01000090.1 GCA_003487005.1 Bryobacterales bacterium | reverse complement strand
CCCCGCGGGCAACAGCTATCGGCGCCGTCGCCGGCGCGCCCCCGCGCCTGTTCGACACTAAGCCCGGCGCGGAGGTGCCCGTCCTCTACATCTACTCCACCACCGACGAAATCGCCCCCGAACGCGAGTTGCGCAAATGGGCCGCTTTTATCGACACGCGTCTCAAGAACGGCAAGTCAATCACCCTCGACAAACACACCCACATCGAGGCCGCCAAAGCCGCCCTGCCCCGGCTGTTCGAGTTCTTCCTTACTCCACCTTCGGCTCGCGAATAGCGAAGACGTGCTTCATCCCGCGGACGATGATCATGTCGTCCACCAGCGCCGGCGTCGCCATCAGCACTTCGCCCATCGGATTCGACGACAGCGTTTCCGGCTTCTCGCCCGCCTGCAGGACGTGCACTTCGCCATCCTCGCTCGTCAGATACAGCCGCCCGCGCGCCGCGATGGGCGAGGCCGAGAACGCGCCGCCCTTGCCCGCCACGCGCTGTTGCAGCACCCGCTCGCCATCCGTCACCCGGTACGCGCTCAGCACCCCGTTGTTCGAGCACAGGTACAACAGCCCGCCATAAACCAGGGGCGTCGGCATGTACGGGCCGCCGCGCTTCTTGCTCCACGCCAGCCCCGCGTTGGCCTCCTCGCCTTCCTTCAACGTGATGTCGCCGCGAGCGCCCCACTTGATCGCATAGATCGGCTGAATCGGCGGATATCCGTTCGCCACGAAGATCAGGCCGCCGCCCAGCACGGGCGTCGTCACGGTGATCTCTGAGTTGCCGCCCAACTCCCAAAGCAGCTTGCCCGTCCGCGGATCATGGCCGCGAATGCGCTTGGTCGAGTTCGTCACCAACTGCGCCGCGCCTTCGTGCTCGAGGACGACCGGCGTCGCCCAGCCCGGGATTTCGTCGCGTTCCACCCGCCACACTTCCTTGCCCGTCGCGGCATCCCACGCCGCCAGCCACGAACCCTGCTGCTGGTCCGCCTGCAACAGCACGAGATCCTGCCACAGCATCGGCGACGACGCCGCCCCCCATTGATAATCCGGATCGAAGAACCAGCCCTGGTCCAGAACCCCCGCCTCGCGCTTCCAAAGCGGCTTGCCGTCCATGTCCCACGCGTACACGCCCTCGCTCCCAAACCACGCCACCACGCGCTTGCCGTCGGTCACCGGCGAGGGTGACGAAAAGCTCGACTTCGGATGCCGCTTCACCTTCGGCACGCCCTTGTAGGCCAGCCGCTCCCACAGGATGTCGCCCGTCCGCCGGTCCAGACAATAGATCTTCCACTCGTGCTCCGCCGTGTCCTTCGACGGCTCCACATCGCCGAACAGCCCGTGCCGGAACTCGGCTTTCGGATCCGCCGACACCGACGTCACCACGAATACCTTCCCGCCCCAGACCACCGGGCTTGATGTCGAAATCCCCGGAATCGGCGTCTTCCACGCGATGTTCTCGCCCGTTTCGCCGTTCCATTTGACTGGCGGATTCGCGGCCTCGTTCACGCCCGAGCCCATCGGCCCGCGAAACGCCGGCCACTGCTGGGCGCCCAGTATCCATGTCAGAGACAACAACAGAAGCACAATGCGCGTCATGGTTTCGTTTCCGTTCTTTTGAAGACCAGCGTCTGGCCGGAATTGGTCAGCGTGAAGCCCGTGGCCGGGCCTGTGCCCGCCTCAAACTGAATCTTCGCCGTGGGCGCCATCTTCGGGACGAACGTCCGCCCGTCGATGGCATCCAACTCGAGGCTCTGCCCCGCCGGACCGCCCGTCAGCCGCCCCTCCGTGATCACGAACGTGAAGACACCCGCCGCCTCGTTGCTGAAACTGCCCGTGTACCGCCCCAGCGTCTCCACCGGCACGGTCACGGTTTTCATCTCCGGCGCCTTCGCTCCGGCTTCGCGCAACACCGCCGCGTTCGCCTCGTTCTTCGCCGCAACCGCCATTTGCAGCGCCGCCGTCAGCGCTGCCGCGTCCGGCTTCAACTCTTCGATCAGCAACCGCAGAACCGCCGCCTCGCCCTGCGCCGCCACCCCGGGTAACAGCGTGGGCGGGGGCGTCGCACCCGCCGCCAGCAGCGCCTTCATCACCGGCGTACCGCCTTTTTCCGCCGCCGCCAGCAGAATGTGCATCTTATAAAACGTGTCCGTGACATCCGCCTTCGCGCCCTTCGACAACAAAAACTCGACCACCGGCGCGTGCCCGTTCTTCGCCGCGAAGTACAGCGGGGTCGTCGCGTACCGCGTTGCCGCCTCGATGTTCGCCCCCTCGCCCACCAGCTTTTTCACCTCGGCCAGATCGCCTTTTCGCGCCGCCGCCAGCAGCGCGGCATCCAGGTCGGCCGCCGTCAGCGGGCCGGCCGCGCACAGAAAAATCAGTGTCAATATCAGTCGGAGTAACATCCCGGCCCTCCCGAGCGTTCTCCCATTGTAATCGTGAAAAGCTCGAAGGGTTGTACACTGAACTCTATGAGAACCGCCTGCCTCTGGGCGTCGCTGGCGCTCGTTCTCCCCGCTCCTGCCGCCGATTGGCCCGAGTGGCGAGGGCCCCTGCGCGACGGCCGTTCCACTGAAAAGAATCTCCCCGCCTCCTGGGCCGTCGACGGCTCCAACATGCTCTGGAAGGCGCCCTTCGGCGCTCGCTCCAGCCCCGTCGTTCATAATGGCCGCGTTTATCTGCTGAATGGCGTGGGTGCCGGGCCCACCCTCCAGGAACGCCTCCTCGCCCTCGATGCCGATACCGGCAAACTCCTCTGGGAACACCGCTGGAATATCTACCTCAGCGACGTCCCCCCCCATCGCATCGCCTGGGGCTCACCGGCCGTCGATCCCGCCTCTGGCATCATCTACACCTTCGGCGGCAACGGCACCCTGCTCGCCATCTCCCCCGAAGGCAAGCGCCTCTGGATGCGCTCCCTCAAGGAAGACTACAGCCTCTTCACCACCCACGGCGGACGCACCGCCACGCCCGTCATCGACGGCGACCTCGTCATCGTCAACGCCATCGCCTCCACCTGGGGCGCCATGGCCAACCGCTCTCACCGCCTGATGGCTTTTGACAAGAAGTCCGGCGAAACCGTCTGGGTCTCCACCCCCGGCGGCCGCCCCTACGACACCAGCTATTCCAACCCGATCATCATCGACGTCGAAGGCACCCGCCAACTCGTGATGGGCCTCGGCGACGGCAGTATCGTCGGCGTCAAACCCCAGACCGGTGAACCCATCTGGCGCATGCACGTCGCCCAGCGCGGCCTCAATGTCACGCCCGCCGCCGTTGGCTCCCGAGTCATCTTCAGCCATGGCGACGAGAACCTCGGATCGAATGTCATGGGCATGATCGCCTCTCTCGACCTGCGCGGCAAGCAGGGTGAACTCCCCCAGTCCGCCCTCGCCTGGTCGTTCCAGGGTGTCGAGGCCGGCACCTCCTCGCCCATCGTGGACGGCGACCGTTTCTACCAGCTCGATGTCACGGCCAACCTCTCCGCTTACGACCACCAGACCGGCAAGGAACTCTGGAAGAAGAACCTCGGCCTCGCCCAGCGCTCCTCGCCCGTCTTCGCCGACGGCAAGATCTACGTCGGCACCGAAGGCGGCAAGTTCTATATCCTCCGCCCCTCCAACACGGGCGTTGAAATCCTGAGCGAAGTCACGCTCCCCGAGAGCAAGGTCGGCCTCTATTCCGCCGGCACCCCAGAACCCATTCTCGGCAGCCCCGCGATCGCCAATGGCCGTGTCTACTTCGTCTCCACCGACACCCTCTATTGCATCGGCCCCAAACAGGCCGTCAAGACGCCCGCCATCCCCGCGCCCGCTCCCGGCAAGGGCGCCGGACCCGTCGCGTGGGTCCAGGTTCGTCCCGAGGAAGTCACCCTCAAGCCGGGCGCCACCACCAACTTCCGCGCCCTCGCCTACGATGCCCGCGGCAACCTGATCGGCGAACAGAAGGCCCAGTGGTCGCTCGACGCCCTCGATGCGAAAATGACCGGCGCCCAACTCGCCGCCCCCGCCCAGACCCGCGGCCAGGCCGGCCACGTCAAGGCCACCATCAACGGCGTCACCGGCGCTGCCCGCGTGCGCATCACCCCCGCTCCCGATTACACCGAGGACTTCAACAGCTACGAGGACAACGCCGTCCCGCCCCACTGGATCAGCGCCACCGCCGGCCGCTACAAGGTCATCACCCACGAAGGCGAGAAAGTCCTCTTCAAGGAACCCAACGAAACCCTGTTCCGCCGGATGCGCGTCTTCTTCGGCCC
>DNFG01000092.1 GCA_003487005.1 Bryobacterales bacterium | reverse complement strand
GAACGCGATCTGCCACGCCCCCATCGCCCCCATCGAATGGCCCGTCAGGAACACCGGCGCCCCCGCCATCCCGAACAACTCCACCGCCCGCTCCCGCACATCATACACATCCCGCCGCGACGCCCCCACATACCCCCCCGCCGGACCCCGCCCGTTCGGCGACGCCACCAGATAACGCCGTTCCTCCGCTAATTTCTCCAATAACCCCCCTGTAAACGCTCCAAAGTACGTGTTTTCGTCCCCGGAAACCCCATGCAGCGTCACCAGCACCCGTCTCGCCCCCTTCGCCGGCACATACACCCGGTATGGCTGCAAACTCCCGTCCACCTCCGACCGGTATGCCAGCCGCAAATCCCCTTTGAGCCCCGCAAACGGGTCCTTCCCCGCCGCCACCGCCCCCACCAGCCTCTCCGCCAGAGGCAAATCCGTCTCCAGCCGGAACGGCTCCCCCGAATACCGCCCCATCGACTCCAAACCCGCAATCCGCGCCGATAAAGGATGTGCCCGCTGCCGCGCCGCCGCTACATACTCCCCCCGCGCCTTCCTCATCAACCCGTGCAGATACTCCGCCGTCTCCACCGCCGCCTTCGCCCGCGGCCCCTCCATCCGCCCCCGCGCCCGCTCCAGGTCCATCTCCAACTTCTCCAACCGCTGATCCAGCCTCCGGTTCACCGTCACCGGACGCCGGACCTCCGCCACCCGCGTCCCATCCGGCCCCAAAAGCTCATAAACCGCCTCGTACTCCCCGTCTTTCAGCCCCCTCGTCGTAAATTCGTGCCGCAACGGCGCAAACTCCGTCACCTCCTCCCGCCGCTCCTTCCCCACCGCCTTCCCCCGCCCGTCCACCAGCGCCAACCGGACCGTGTACGCCCGACCCAGCGGCCGCGACAGCCGGAATAGCGGATCCAGCGCCACCACCACCCCCTCGCCCGGCGCTGCCAGCCTCCGGTTCACCGTCAACCGGTACGACGACAGCATCTCCAGCCCCTCGTCCCAGCGCTCCCCCTGTAATGTCAACAACATCCGCGTCAGAAGCCGCCATGTCGCCGTGTCGTCGCCCGCCTTGAATGCCTTGTTGACCGCCGAATTCAGCACCCGCGCCGCCGGACTCAGCGTCTCCGGCATCATTCCCCGCACCAGCAGCGACAGATTCCGCAAGTCCTCCTGCTCCGGCTTGCCCGTCGCCGACCCCTCGATCTGGCTCAAATCCTGGCCAAAAACCGCCTGAATCAGCCCCAAAACCAGAATTCCGAGACTCCGCAGCACGCTTTTTCGCATCACATTCAACAGTATGGCTGAACTCAAGGTTGGTTCCAAAGCGCCCGATTTCACCGTCCTCACCGACTCCGGCGAGAAGCTCAAGCTCAGTTCCCTCAAGGGCAGGAAGGTCGTCCTCTACTTCTACCCCAAGGCCGATACCCCCGGCTGCACCAAGCAGGCCTGCGGCTTCCGCGACGAAATGCCCTCCTTCGCCGGCGCCGATGCCGTCATCCTCGGCGTCTCCCCCGATCCCGTCAAGGCCGTCGCCAAGTTTAAGGAGAAGTACGCCCTCCCCTTCATCCTCCTCGCCGACGAAGACCACGCCGTCGCCGAAAAGTACGGTGTCTGGGTCGAAAAATCAATGTACGGGAAGACCTACATGGGCGTTGCCCGAACCACCTTCATCCTCAGTCCCGAAGGCAAAATCACGCACATCTTCCCCAAAGTGAAGGTCGAAGGCCACTCCGCCGAAGTCCTCGCCGCCCTCGCCACCGCCTGATTTCCCGGCTGGGTCCAACCCCGATATACTGCCGGCATGATCTCTGACGCCACCCGCAGAGGCTTCCTCGCGCTGCCCGCCGCCTCCGCTCTGCTCCAGGCCGCCCCGCGCACCGCCGAACTCCAGCAACTCATCGATACCGCCGCGGACAAGGGCGGCGGCACCGTCCTGATCCCGCCCGGCCGCCATGTCACCGGCACGCTGCGCCTGCGCTCGAATGTCCGTCTCTGGCTCGAACCCGGCGCCGTCCTCGAAGGCAGCCGCAACCTCGCCGATTACACCGTCCTGCCCGGACCCGTCCGCGGCTACACCGACAACTACACCGACAAAAGCCTGATCCACGCCGAAGACGCCGAAAACGTCTCCATCGAAGGCCGCGGCGCCATCGACGGCCAGGGCGCCGCCTTCAAAGGCCCCTACAAAGTCCGCCCCTACATGATCCGCGTCATCCGCTGCCGCAATGTCGCTGTCGGCGGCATCACCATCCGCGACTCCCCCATGTGGGTCCAGCACTACCTCGCCTGCGACGGCGTCGCCATCCACGGCATCACGGTCCACTCGCGCGTCAACCACAACAACGACGGCATCGACATCGACTCCTGCCGCCGCGTCCGGATCTCGGATTGCGATATCTCCTCCGGCGACGACGCCATCGTCCTCAAAAGCACCACCCTCGAACCCTGCCGCGACATCGCCGTCACCAACTGCACCCTCTCCACCGCCTGTAACGCCTTCAAACTCGGCACCGAATCGAACGGCGGCTTCGAGGACATCGTTATGTCCAACTGCACCATCTACGACACCCGCCTCTCCGGCATCGCCCTGGAAATCGTCGATGGCGGCGTCATGGACGGGGTCACCATCACCAACGTCTCGATGCGCAACGTCGGCGCCCCCCTGTTCGCCCGTCTCGGCGACCGCGCCCGCCCCTCCGTCCCCGATGGACCCAAACAACCCGTCGGCCGCCTGCGCAACGTCCCCCTCTCCGGCATCCGCGCCCGCGCCTGCGGCCCCGTCGGCTGCGCCTTCGCCGGACTCCCCGGCCACCCCCTCGAAAACATCAGCCTGAGCGACATCCGCCTCGAATTCGT
>DNFG01000401.1 GCA_003487005.1 Bryobacterales bacterium | reverse complement strand
GCCGAACAGGACCGAAAGCACCGCGATTCCCTACTGCACGAAACCCGCGCCCGTCAGAATGAAGCCCCGCTGCACTCCATCCACCGGCGATGTCCACATCTTGTCGATCACAAAGCGGATCACCACCGGACGCTTCGTCGTGAGCCAGTCCTCCGCCACGGCCTGCTCGATCACCACTTCGCCCGGGTTGTCCACCTTCCTCTCCAGCAACCGCCGGTTGTCGATGAAGATCTCGATCGTCACCGGACCCGTCTGTTCGAACGTGATCTCCGGAACCGTCAACTGCGCCCGGAACTTCATTCCACGGGTCTTCGGTACCCGCACTTCCAGCGCCGGGCGCTGCAGCGTCCAGCGCCACTGGCCGTCATGCAGGTCCGGCACAATGTCCGTCAACAGATGCGCCGGCGCCTCTTCCGCCCCCATCGGCACATAATGCAGCCGCGCGCGGTCTTCATCCAGCACCTGTGGATCCCGCTGCTCGGGCGGCGCAAACTTGTCCGGCTGTTTCAGACAGCCGCCCAGGGCCAGGGCCAGCCCCAACACCGCCAGCATCCCAATCCGCCGCCTCATACCGGTACCCGGTCCTTCGCGTAACAGTACTCATTCATCGGACAAATCCCACATTTGGGCTTGCGCGCCACACAGATCTCGCGCCCAAAATGGATTATCTGGTGAGAAAACTGAATCCATTTTTCCTGCGGGAGGGCCTTCATCAGATCGCGCTCGATCTTCACCGCGTTCGTCTCCCGGGTCAGATCCAGTCGTCCACTGATGCGCGCGACGTGGGTGTCCACCACCACGCCGCTCGCAATTCCGAATGCCGTCCCGAGCACCACGTTCGCCGTCTTGCGTGCCGCCCCCGGCACCCGAAGCAGCGACTCCAGATCCCTCGGAATCTCACCCCCGAACTCCCCCAGAATCGTTTGCGCGGCTCCGATCACGCTCCTGGCCTTGTTATTGAAAAAGCCGGTGGAATGAATGTCGCGCGCCAGTTCTTCTTGTCGCGCCGCCGCGAAATCCTCGATCGCCGGGTACTTCCGGAACAAACCCGGCGTCACCTTGTTGACCCTTTCATCCGTGCATTGCGCCGACAGGATCGTCGCCACCAGCAGTTGCCACGCATCATTGTGATGCAGCGCGCACGTCACATTCGGATACCGTTCATCGAGCACGGCGAGAATCCGCGCAACGCGCTCTTCGCGCCCGGCAGCCGACTTTGGACGTTTGGACAGGCTCATACACTATGCGAAACGGGGCTCGCAAAGCCATGGTAGCATCGCCCCTCCGGTGGTTCGTCCTCGCCGTTGCCACGCTCCTGTTCGGCGGCATCCTCGGCTCCCCGTTCCACTCCTCCGAGCGCGCCCTGCTCGCCGAACCCGGCCTCCTCTACGCCTTCGATCACCACCCCGTCTTCTCCCGCGCCTTCCACCTCGCCCTCCACCTTGCCGCCCTCTGGCTCGCCGCCGGACTCTTCGAACGCCTCCCCACTCTCCGCGCCGCCCGCGTCGCCCTGCTCCTCTACGCCATCCACCCCCTCCACACGCAATCCCTTGCGTCGCTCGAAGCGCGCCCCCACCTGCTCGCCGCCCTCCTCTCCCTCGCGGCCCTCCGCCTCTGGACCCGCGGCCACCTATGGCCCGCTCTGTTCTTCGCCATCCCGGCCACGCTTGCCGCACCGGCCGCTCTCGCCCTGCCCCTGGTCCTCTGGCTCTGGGCCTCCCCCGAGGACCGCCGCATCTCCGCCGCCCCGCTCGGCCTGCTCTCCGGCGTCGGACTCGCCGCGCTCCTGCACGGCTTCAATCCCTCCGCCGTCTCCTTCGCCGCCCCGCCGGTCGTTCTCGTGCAGACCCTCTTCCACTTCTTCCTTCCCATCGGGCTCAGCGCCGACCCCGAACTCCGGACGGCCCCCCTCGCTGTTGCTCTCGCCGCCGCCGTCCTCGTGACCCTCGCCTTCTGCCTCTGGCGCCTCAAAACCGCTCCGCGCCTCTGGCTTGCCAGCGCACTGCTCGTGCTCGTGCCTGCCCCCCTGCTTATCAACAACACCGCTGTCCCCGCTGGGGCCGCCCCTCACGCCGCCCTCGCCCTCCTGTTCCTCTGTGGCGCCGCCGGTTGGCTCCTCGCCCAGGCTGACGCCCGCCTTCTGGCTCCCGCCGCCGCGCTGTTCGCTGTGGTCACCCTGCTCCAGGTTCAGACCTGGCAATCCGAACGCGCCGTCTGGCTCGATGCCGTCCGCGCCGCCCCCGGCAAAGCCTCGCCCCGCCTCCGCCTGGCCCCGCTGGTCGAACCCCGCTTCGCCCTCGAACTCCTCGAACAGGCCCGCCGCGCCGCCCCCGGCGACCCTGCCCTCGCCCTCGAATTCGCCGCCGCTCTCGCCCGCGCCGGACGCCCCGTCCACGCCGCCGTGGAATGGGAAATGGCGCGCCGCCTCTCCGGCTGCGCGCCATCGCTTCGCCTTCGCCTGAATCAACTGACCCCCGCCGGCCAGCCCCAACCCTGCCTTAGTTCGCCGGAGCCGTCACACTGAACCGCGTGTCCAGAAACTGCCAATCCGGCAGCTCGTAAGCGCGAAGCGAAGTCTTCACCGGCGACTCCATCTCCTTCGCACCATGCGCGGGCACGGTCCCCACTTTCGCCAGAATCTCCGCCAGCGCCGCCGCCTTCTCGTCCGCGTTCTTCGTCGTCAGCAGAATCCGCAACTCCACGCCGCCCAACTCAGCCGGCGAGTGGTTCACCACGGTGTACCGAAGGACCACATTCTTGCGCGCGTCTTCAAACAGCCGAAGTCCCGTCACCTCGAGATGACGCCGGAACGGATGCGCCCCTTCCTCTGCCGCGATGCTTGCCACCGCAGGCGCGCCCGGCTCCTGTCCCCCGCCCGGACTCCCGCTGCCACTGCCGAAGAAACGGTACACCCCGTACAAACCTCCGCCCAGTACACCGAAGACCAGCAGCACGACCAGCCAGGCCGGCATCTTCTTCTTCGGCTCCGGCAGGACGTAGGCGGGCTGCGGAGCGGCCTCCCAGGGTTGCTGCGGCTGAGCCGGCAAGGGCGCCGAAGCCGGCGCTGGCGGCGAAGGCGGCGCGGCATACACGGGAGCCGGCGGAGGCTCGGGCGCTGCATAAACCGGAGGAGGAGGCGGAGGCGCGGCATACACCGGCGGCGTTGACGGCGGAGCATACACCGGCTGCGGCGGAGGCGGAGCCACCGGAGCCACCTGTGGCACAGGCACAGGCGCCGGCGAAGGCGGCAAGGGGGGGGGGGGGGGGGGGGGGGGGGGGGGGGGGGGGGGGGGGAGGGGGTGGGGGGGGGAGGAGGGGG